>PQAK01000072.1 GCA_003105225.1 Deltaproteobacteria bacterium
GTCCTCCGCGCGATAGCCGCCCTCCCGATTGCCCAATCCCGCCATGCCGATGGTTTTTCCGTCCTGGAGCAGGGGCGCGCCCAGGAAAGCCGTAAGGCGCGGATGGCCTTCGGGCGTGCCGATGCTGTCCGGGTGCGCCGAGGGCTCGTTCGTGAAAAAGGCCTTGCCGTCGAGGAGCACCTTGCCGTAAAGGCCGTGAAGCGGGAAATCGCCGGGCGACCTGCGATGCCCCGTGCTGTCGTGCATCGTGCAGAGTTCCCATCCCGGATCGCTGATCGCGATATCGTGAAGGAAGCCGTCCGGGCCGATCTCCCCGATGAACCCGAATTTGCTTCCGGTCACCTCTTCGGCGACCGCCAGGCAAGCCCGGCCGAGCTTCTCCTCGGTTTCGGAGGTGAGCGCCAGTTGGAGAATCCGTCCGATTCCATCCAGGACGATGTTCTGCTGCCGGATCGTCTCCTCCGCCCGCCTGCGCTCGGTGATGTCGCTGAACGTGACGACGAAATAGCCCCTGTGCGGGCTGAACGCGGAAACCCTGTACCAGCGATGGAGCAGCTTCGCATAGCTTTCGAACTGGGCGGGCTTGCCGGTGAGCGCCACGCTCCCTAATTTAGCGATCCAGCCCGCCGATTCCTTTTCGATGCCGGGAAGCGCGGCCGTGGCCGGTTTGCCGACAATGGTTTTCGCCTTGAGGCCGGTCAGCCTCTCGAAGGCCTCGTTGACTTCGAGAAGGATGCAGTCCGACGGCTTTCCCCCGGTATCCAGCACGATCCGGCAATACGCAAACCCTTCCGACATGCTGTTGAAAAGGGATTTTAGCTTTTCCTGGCTCCGCTTCAGCTCGTCCTTTACGGACCGGGCTTCCGAGCTCTCGATGATCTCCCATCGGTCCGCGTTCCGGACCAGCGCGAACCGGTGGTTCTTGACCACCTCCATCAGCCCCAACGCGTCGAACGAATCCCGGGGGTACAAGAACGCCGCGATTACGTTGTTGCTGCGGATGGCATCGGTCTCCCAATGAGAGAGGCTTTTACCGCCTTCCTTGCCGGGAATGGCGTGGCAAGCGAGCCGAAGGCCGTCGAAGCCGCGGGCGATCGCCTTATCGATGCTCGCCAGGATCGCATTGCCCGTCCTGCCTCCGCGCGCTTTCCACCGGCTGAAGGGAACGACTTCCATCTGCCCTGCCGCCGCACGGGACCTGAAACCGGGGACGGCTTTTCGCAGCGCTTTAACGGCGTCCTCTTCGCCGAGGATCCTGGAAGTCACCCAGACGCAGAACTCGTTGTTCTCCAGGCCCGCCCGGAAATAAGGCACCAGGACATCCAGCAGATCCTTCTTCGTCTTGTAGAACTGGCAGAAGTGGCTGCCCCAGGGCAGGTCCCCGGTCGATGGGATACCCGATTTCCGCTGGTCTGGGTTCAGGAAGGGCCTCGACTACATCGGCTGCGGCGTCATGCAGGTTGCGCGTCACCGAACGTCGGATTGGTGACGACCTGCCACTTGCCCTGGTTCATGGCCAGTGCGAACTCGTGGTTCCTGACGACGTCCAGGATCTCCACCAATCCGCACTTCTTGAGCGAGTAGGTGCAAAGGACGAGCAGCCGCGTGCCGCCGATCACCTTGTTGATCTCCGCCTCGTAGGCGGCGAAATCGTCCCAATCCCTCTTGTTGTCGAGCCAATACGGGTTCCCGCTCACCCGCATCCCCGAAAATCCTCTCGCCAGCGCGTCGTCGTGCTTTTCCATCCACATCGTCAGCGTCCGCTTGAGGTCGAAGCTTCCGCCCTTGAGATACCAATCCGTATAGGGGAAGATCTCCATCTGCCCCTTCGACAGGAATCCATCGAAACCGGGGACGCCCTTCTTCATGGCTTTCAAGGCGTCTTCCGTCGTAAGGAAATCCGATGTCACCCAGACGCAGAACTCGCCGCTTTCCAGTCCCGCCCGAAAATAAGGCACCAAGACATCCAACAGATCCTTCTTCGTCTTGTAGAACTGGCAGAAGTGGCTGCCCCAGGGCAGATCCCCCACCATGGTGATTCCCGAATCCCTCTTCTCCGCTGGAGATGGCAACCCGCACCCCCGAATGTACATTCCCCACGTGACAGATATTACCGATAAGTTACCACGACTATGAATCCCTTGAACAGGCAACAAATCAGGGGGTGGCGTGCGAATCGTGGTTGATCTATATTTCCGAACCCGTTCACCTCATTACTACAATATACAGGCTACCATTACACTAAAACGCATTCAGCATATCGAGGCGACGACGTTTGCCGATCTTCCACCAGGAGTTTTAACGCTTCCCATGCCACGGCTATAACGTGGCGAGCGGCTCCCTGGCCTCGCTCGTGGACGGTCGCCTTCAAGGTGAGCGATCCATACCCGACCCGATGGACCGCAGGAGCATGAGCAACCGGCACGGCCGTCCGGGCATCATCCTACAGGGGTCTATGATGGTTGTCTTACCGCTATTCCTCGTCGTCCCGCCGGCCAGGCTTGATCCGGCGCGCGGATCCGGAAAGATATCTGTCGCCTCGCCTATTTCTTTCGATTACGTGCCTCGACCGGATCGCATGGCGGGCGGCGCATTTTCTCTCTTCTTCTGGTTGCTATTGCACGCTCTCCTCCTGGGCGGTGTTCCGCATTCCGCGACGGCGGGAATGCCTGATCATCCGAACGCCTCCGTCGCCGCGCTGGAATCGAGAACGTTCAAACTCGTCAATGACCATCGCAGTGCCATCGGTCTCGCCCCCCTTGTCCACGACGCCCGGATCGCCGCGGTCGCCCGCCGCCACAGCAGGAATATGGCGGAAGGACGGGTCCCTGCCGGCCACGACGGCTTCGAAACAAGGCGGCGCGATATCTCGAAAAGGATCCCGTTGCGAGGGATCGCGGAGAACGTCGGCGCCAACGACTACCCGCGTTCCGATACGGTACGCGCCGCCGTTTCCGGGTGGCTGGAAAGCCGGGGGCACCGGGAAAACATCGAGGGCCGGTACGATCTCACCGGCGTGGGAATCGCCCGCGATTCCCGTGGCGTCTACTATTACACGCAGATCTTCATAAGGCGAAAGCAGTGAGCTTGATGACCATTGCTCCTCTTACCTATCGGGAAAGATACGGAAAGCCCCCCTCGACGCATACCGGTAAACGGAAAAACCTCTGCGATCCGGCGTCAATACGTCCCGGATTCCGATCGCCTCCGCTACCGCGACAAGCGTCGCATCCGCGTAATCCATGGGGATGCCGCCTTAGGCCCTTAACGTTTGGATGTAGGAGTTGAGCTGCCGTTCGATCGCCCTCGGGAAGCGGTTGTTCCGAGTCGCGACGTACAATGCGGCCGCGCCGTTGATGGAGGTCACGATGAAATCGGCGACTTCCTTTATCCTCACGCCGGGCTTGTGCTGTTTCACCGATCTTGAACGCTTAATTCCAGAACGATTCGGCCCCAACCGCCGCACTGCACTCCAACATCGAAGCAGGCGGCGCGCTTGAACCGCATATCATTGGGGTCAACACCCGCGTAGAAAAGCTCGTTCGATGCGAAGATCATCCCGGCCGCCGCGTTGAGCGCGTAGATGCAAATCTTCCCTGGGCAGAGTTTCGTGAGGAGATTTCCCGCACCGTCAAAGGTGAACTTGTCCCCAACCTTGTGTTGACTGTTGCACCCGTGAGATTCCACGACCGTCAGCACGATCGTCTTGTTGAGCAACGCCGGAGCCTTTGAGAGGACATCCTCGTTTCTTGGGTTTTCCCGAAACACCTTCATCTCTTCATCGTTGTAACCCAGATGAGCCTTCATCAACTTCCATTTGGCGGCGTTCCACAGGCCGTTTCGCATGCTCATGAATATTCCCCCTTCATCGATATCGCAACCTGGTGGTCCCGGGCGATAAAGGCTCTGCACCCGAAGAATACCGACCGGTCTTATTCTATTCGTGACGTCGAAGAACCGTCAAGTCGTTTTACCCCGGCGTGGTGGATCCGGCGCGACATGATCGTTCCAGGCCGCTGCGTGCAGATGGCCCCCTTTTGCATCCGCCCTTTCGGGTTGACTCGCGGAGGAGCGGGGATCCCGCTCCTCCGCAAGCGCATGAACAGGCTGCGATCATCCGCAGCAGACCGATTTCTTCTCCCCGGCCGGAGCCGAAACGGTCTCCTTCACGCTCGATGAGAATTCGTCCATCTTGGCCGACGCGCCCTTCCGGACCCGCTTTCCCATCTCGATCGCATCCGCCACTTCCCCCGCTTCCGCCCCGAATTCGAGTGCCTTGTTGGTGTGGTACTGCAGACAGGGCTGGCAATTCGCGGTGATCGACGCCCCCACGGCAACAAGTTCCTTGATCTTGTCGTTCATCCCCATGGTCCTTACCTCCGGTTTTTTTGTCGAGGAGCAGGACGGATGCACTCGGCCGGCTCTTCGCAAGTGATTGCAAGTATGAGGGTTATCGAGGAATGAGAACAGACACAACGCTTCAGGTTTATATGAGGAACAGTTGCCTGACGGATCCAACTGTACCCATGATAAATATATAAAATTGTATCTGTATCAAGAGTAAATCCGGTTTAGAATCAAACCACCATTAGAACTATCGGGCGAGGGAACGGAGATCATATGCCTCTTTACGAAGAAATCGCAGCAAGGGTCGGCGGCCTCATCGAGCAGGGGACTTACCGGCCCGGAGAGCGGATACCGTCGATACGGGAACTGAGCCGCCAGATGCAGGTAAGCGTCAACACGATCATGGGGGCGTACGCGCAGCTTGAAAATCTGGGGATGGTCGAGGCCCGGCCCCAGTCTGGTTACTATGTCCGCAGCAGGGTTCTGGAGCCCGGGGCGGATGTTCCGGAGAGGAAGCCGGAAGAGGAACCGGCGCCGTGCTGCGTGTCCGTCGAAGAGGTCCCCCTGCGGGTCATCCGCTCCCTGACGGATCCTTCCTTGGTCCCGCTCGGGGGCGGGGTTCCGAATCCCGACCTGCTGCCGATCGACAAGCTGAACCGGATGCTCGCCACGGAATCGCGGAGGTTCCGCATCCAGAGCGTTTCCTATACCGGGCCGCGCGGGACCCAGCGGCTCCGCGCGCAGATTGCCAAGCGTTCCCTCAACTACGGGTGCACCCCGGCCCCCGAGGAGATCGTCGTCACTTCGGGCTGCGTGGAGGCGGTGACGCTGGCGTTGCAGGCGACCTGCCGTCCGGGCGACACCGTCGCCGTCGCGTCCCCGGTCTACTACACCTTCCTCCACTCCATCCAGTGGATGGGGCTCAAGGTCCTCGAGATCCCCTCCACTCCCCAGGAGGGTATGAACCTCGACGTGCTTCGCTACGCGATCCGGAATAACCCGGTTCACGCCTGCCTCATCATCTCGAATTTCAACAATCCGCTCGGAAGCGTCATGCCCGAGGAGAAGAAGCGGGAGCTGGTCGCGCTGCTGGCGCAGCACGACATACCCCTTATCGAGGACGATGTGTACGGCGACCTGGCCTTCGGCCCGTCCCGGCCCACCGCGGTCAAGGCGTACGACGAGAAGGGGCTCGTCCTGTACTGCTCCTCCTTCTCCAAGACCCTTGCCCCCGGCTACCGGGTCGGCTGGATCGTCCCCGGGAGGTACCAGCGGAAGATCCAGCAGCTGAAAGCCCTGTTCAACATCGCCACCGCCACGCCTACCCAGCTCGCGGTCGCGGAATTCTTGACCAGCGGCGGTTACGATCACCATTTGAGGACGATCCGCCGCATATACAGCAGGCAGGTTGCCCGGGTGCGGGATGCCGTCGGACGCCATTTCCCGTTGGGGACGCGGGTCACTCGCCCCGAGGGAGGATATGTTCTTTGGGTGGAGATGCCCGATGGTGTAGATGCCTTCCGCCTATACGAGGGGGCCCTGAAGGCTGGGATCAGCATAGCCCCGGGAACGCTGTTCACCGCAACGGGCGACCGGTACCGGAACTGCATCCGGCTCAACGCCGCCTTCTGGTCGGAACGGACCGAGCAGGCGCTGGAAACGCTGGGCGCGATGGCGCATGAATTGTCGTGATCCAAGACCGCCGGGAGGATACGCGTTACGGCCCCGATTCTTTGCCTCATACATGGCGGCGTCCATCGGGTCGCGCACCTTTACCTTGCCTCGAGTCTCGGCGTCGCGCATGCTAGCGTCGTTCGAACTGCGGTCAAGCCCATTGAGCCCACATATCGCTTGACTCTTCCCTTCGACGTTGATATAAACAGACCGGTTGGTATCTATTTGAAGGCGGTAGCCATGCGGAAGGACGGAAGCCGGACGCGTGAAAAGATCATCGAGGAGACCCTCCAGATCTTCTCGGTGAAGGGGTACTACAACACGTCGATCAACGACATCCTGGCGGCGACGGGGCTGACGAAGGGCGGGCTCTACGGCCACTTCACGAGCAAGGAGGAGCTTTGGGGCGCGGCCTATGAGAGGGCCATCGAGATCTGGAAAGGGATCGTCTTCAAGGGAGCCCGGAAAATCGCGGACCCGCTTGCGCGGATCGAGAAGGTCGTCGAAAACGACCTGTTCGGGTACTGCGGTGCCGAGGTGTTCGAAGGCGGCTGTTTCTTCTTCAACATGCTCGTCGAGCTTTCGGGACAATCGGAGACGATGAGCCGCCGGATCCGGTCCGGCTTCATGGAGTTCGCCGGTCTGCTCGCCTCCTGGCTGGAGGAGGCGGACCGGAAAGGATTCCTCAAGAAAGGCGTGAAGCACCGGGAGGTTGCCGATTTCATCGTGATCGCGATCAACGGAGCCACCGCGCTTTACACCTCCGGCCGCGACCGGCGTTTCCTAAAGGAAACGTCAAACCAGCTCAGGGCGTATCTCCTTCATATAAGGGCGTAAAGGGCTCCCGCCCCGGCCCCCGGGGACGGGACGCGTTGCCGCAATTAACATACCGACCGGTCGCCATAAATAACGCTTGTCGAGCGAACACTTGAGGAGAATCATCATGGAGAATAATACCTTCGAAATCCTGTCGCTGGAGGAAAGGGAGGTAATGCTGCACTTTTCGAAAAGGACGATACTCAATCTTGAAGGTCCGGTGCGCGGAGTGACCATCGCTTGCGAATCGGGTGTTGCCTGGCTCACGCAACAGGGTGACGCAAGAGATTATATCCTGAGGGCTGGCGGGGATTATTCGGCCTATCGTGAAGGGCAGATCGTCGTACAAATCATGAAGGACGCACGGATCACCATCCTGCTGCGTGACCGGTTACCGGGCGAACTGCGCCTCTCGGTATCATCGAACCGCCGGAGCCGCGTAAATGCGTCTCTACCGCGATGGAAGTTTTGTTCCCTGTCGCCCTATTCTCGCTGACCGCCCGCATACGGAAATACGCGGAGAAACGGAGGAGAAATGACGACCTACGAAACGATTCAAGGAGAGGTAACGGAAGACGGGATCGGAATCCTAACCCTGAACAGACCCGAAAAGCGGAATGCCATCTCAATACGCATGCGACAGGAGATTTCCCGCTGCCTGCGGGAATGGGGCGACTCCGAACAGGTGGGGGCCGTGATCCTGACCGGCGCCGGATCCGTATTCAGCGCCGGATTCGACCTGTCCGAATTCGGGGAACCGTCACGGTTCGACGAACTTTTTGACTCCTCCTCCCGTTACCATCGCGAGGTCTGGAGTTTCCCCAAACCCCTCATCGCCGCGATAAACGGCCCTTCCATGGGCGGGGGGTTCGACCTGGCCACCCTTTGCGATCTTCGGATCTGCATCCCTTCCGCCTCGTTCGGGCACCCGGAAATCAAATTCGGCGCTCCGCCCCTCTTCACTCCCCTTCGGTGGATCGTCGGCGACGGGGTCGCCCGGGATCTCGTGCTGACCGGCCGGCCCATCGGCGCCGAAGATGCGTTCCGGATCGGACTCATCACCCGGATCGTGGCCGCAGATCAACTGATGGGCGAGGCGTTACGAATTGCAAAGGTTATCCTTGAAGCACCCCCGGAGACATTGAAGTTTGTCAAAACCTACCTTGCAAGTTCGGCGGGAAGGGATTTCGAGGAGTCTTTCCGGGTCGAGCACGACCAGCCATTCCAGGAAATTCTCCTCCCACTGGCGAGAAAAGGGCTTAAGAGGAAGTAGACAACGGCAAGCATTGGTGGATACGGTCGCAAAGCATTAGAACCGGGGGGGAGGTGCCGCTCGCGGTTGCATTGCTGGAGACGGAGAAGCAGCCGGTGTATCATCGAATCGCAGAAGAGGCAGAAAACCTAAGGATTTTGACCTTCTCCCCGTTTCTTGGACATTCCTAAAGTTATAATCTCCGGGAAATGCGGTCCTCACCAACCGAGGAGGACAAAATGCGCAAAGCCCGGTTTTCGGAAGAGCAGATCACGTACGCCTTGAAGCAGGTGGAGTCGGGGAAGCCGGTTGGGGAAGTCTGCCGGCAGATCGGGGTTTCCGAGCAGTCATTTTACCGTTGGAAGCGCAAGTATGAAGGCATGGGGGTTGCCGAGCTCCGGAGACTTCGCCAGTTGGAGGAAGAGAACCGGAAGTTGAAGCGGATTGTGGCCGACCTGACGCTGGATAAACACATTTTGCAGGATGTGCTCTCAAAAAAATTCTAAGGCCTGCGCGGAAGCGCCGGCAAGTAAAACATCTAAGAGATTCGTACTGGGTCAGCGAGCGAAGGGCCAGCCGGGTGGTCCTGATTCATCGTTCCTCCCAACGATATCGTTCCCGAAGGCGGGACGATCGGGATCTTCGGATGCGGATTCGCGAGATCGCGGAGACGCGAGTTCGGTAT
>PQAK01000073.1 GCA_003105225.1 Deltaproteobacteria bacterium
GAGCATCATCGGGTAGATCATCAGCCAGATCAGGACGGCGATCGGGATGTTGATCTGGCTCCCCTCGCCGAATTCCAGGGAACGGATGGCGTTGACCGCCTCCGGGAACGCCTTGCCCAGGACGATCCCGACCCCCATGCACAGCGCCACCCAGAGGGTCAAATACCGCTCGAAGAGGTTGAGGGATTTCGCTTTCCTCCTGGTTTCTGCGACGACGATTCCGGCATCGGAGCGGTTCAATGGCTTCTCTATCGTGTATTGAAATGGATACGGGGGTATGGTAATTTCTCATATAGCCAATTGTCAATATGAGAGGTGCGGCATGTCGATTCGGGATTATGAACAGGCCATGAAATCCGTCGCCGACCCGACCCGGATGCGGATCCTGAAACTCCTCGAGGGCGGCGAGATGTGTGTCTGCCAACTGATCGCCGTCATTGAGCTCAAACAATCCACCATATCCAGGCATCTCCTTCTCCTGAAGAGGGCGGGATTGGTCAAGGAACGAAAGGACGGGAAATGGGTGCATTATTCCCTGGACGGATCGAATTCCTCTCGTTATGCGCGGAAGATGCTCCAAAACCTCAAGGGATGGCTCAATGACGACAGGATCGTGAAAAAAGATCGAATACGGGAAAAGATTGCAAGGGATGCCGGTCCCAGGGAGATCTGCGAAAGGGGAATGACGCTTCCAATGCGGCGCACGGCAACGTGCTGCCCGGCACCGCGGAAAGAAGCAGTCGGCACAAGATAACTTGGGGAGGAATACGTGGAAATCGCCATCGATGGCCAGGTGAAAATCTCCGGCAAGGTGCCGACCGTTGACGAGGTGAAGTCGCTCCTCGCACGGGCCCGGCAAGATCGGCCGGGAAAGGACGATGGAAGAGCATGAGCGGATGTTGTGATACCAAGTCCGCAGGGAAGTCTGCGGGGGTGGCGGATCCCCAGGGTGGGGCGGGTCCCGCAGGAGCGGCGGTTTCACGTACGGATGTCGATTCCCGGGCCGCAGCCAGGTATTTCGGCGCAGGATTCTTCGCTCTAGGCATCTGGTGGCTGGTCTACCGGTCCTTGCCGGAGTTTTCCAGGTGGTTCACCTTCTCCCTGGTGGGGCTGGCGCCGGGGAACCGTCTAAGCTCCGCCGTCGAGTTCTTCGTCTTCGACGGACCCAAGGTCCTTCTGTTGCTGACCCTCGTCGTATTCGCGGTCGGCGTGGTCCGATCGTACTTCACTCCGGCGCGGGCCCGCCGTATCCTGGCCGGGAAAAGGGAGTCCGCGGGAAACGTCCTGGCCTCCCTGCTTGGAATCGTCACGCCCTTCTGCTCCTGCTCCGCAGTGCCGCTGTTCATCGGATTTGTGACCTCCGGCGTACCTTTAGGGGTTACGTTTTCCTTCCTCGTTTCCGCTCCGATGATCAATGAGGTTGCGCTGGTCCTCCTCTACGGTCTGTTCGGCTGGAAGGTCGCCGCCATCTACGCGGGGACGGGCCTGGCGATCGCCATGGTCTCCGGCTGGACGATCGGCCGCCTGGGAATGGAGCGACATGTCGAGGCATGGATCTATGCGGCCCCCGCCGGCGTCGGAGGCGGCGGCGAAGCCCCGGACCTTTCCTGGCGGCAACGGATCGATTACGGACGTGACGCCGTCCGGGACATCGTCGGGAAGGTGTGGCCGTGGGTCCTGGCGGGGATCGCCGTGGGCGCTGTCATCCACGGATACGTCCCGGAGAATTTCATGGCCGGCATCATGGGAACCGGTGCGTGGTGGTCGGTGCCCCTGGCCGTGGTGCTGGGGATTCCCATGTATTCCAATGCCGCCGGGATCCTTCCCGTCGTGCAGGCGCTCCTTGGCAAAGGGGCGGCCCTTGGGACGGTGCTTGCATTCATGATGTCGGTTATCGGCCTCTCCCTGCCCGAGATGATTATCCTCCGCAAGGTTCTCAAGGTCCGCCTGATCGCAACCTTCGCGGGGGTCGTCGGGGCGGGGATCCTCATCGTCGGCTACCTGTTCAACGCCCTGTTGTGAGGGTGCAGGGAGCTCCCTTCCCGGGGGGACCTCGGCATGGATATTGACAAGAGATCTGTACAGGGGTATATTTCAGCATATGCTGAATTGTCAGCATATACGATATATCTTGATATGAGGGAGGAGAAGGGGCCGAGATGAAAAAAAAGCCGAATGAACCGTCCTGCTGCGCGCCGGGCGGTTTCGGGAGCTGCAAGGTGGATTCCCTGGTTTCGGTGGATGACCGGGGGCAGATGGTCCTCCCCAAGGAGCTCCGGGACAAGGCGGGCATCAAGGGGGGAGACAAGCTCGCCGTGATCACTTGGGAGAAGGAGGGGAAGGTGTGCTGCCTCTCGCTGATCAAGGCCGAGGAGTTCGGCGGGATGATTAAAGGGCTGCTCGGGCCGTTGATGGGCGATGTGCTCAAAAACCTCTGAAGGAGATAACGAGATGAAAACCGAGGATACCCGTAAATACGTGAGAGATCGATACGCCGGCATCGCGAAACGGGGGGGGACCTGCTGCGGCCCGTCCGCATGCTGCGGCAGCACCGACCCTGCAGAAGAAGCGAGCAAGAGGATCGGCTATTCGGCGGAGGAACTGGACGGGGTCCCTGATGGGGCCAACCTGGGCCTTGGCTGCGGCAATCCTATCGCCCTCGCCTCCCTCAAGGAGGGAGAGACGGTCCTGGACCTGGGCGCGGGGGCGGGATTCGACTGCTTCCTGGCGGCCCGGCAGGTCGGCCCGTCGGGGCGCGTGATCGGCGTCGACATGACCCCGGAAATGGTCGATAAGGCACGAAAGAACGCACGGAAGGGTGGCTATGGGAACGTCGAATTCCGGCTTGGGGAGATCGAGAACCTGCCGGTGGGCGACAGCTCCGTGGACGCTGTCATTTCCAACTGCGTCATCAATCTCTCCACCGCCAAAGAGAAGGTCTTTGCCGAGGCGTACCGGGTACTGAAACCGGGCGGAAGGGTCATGATCTCCGACCTCGTGCTCTCTCGGGATCTCCCGGAGCCCGTCGCCCGATCCCTTGCCGCATACGCCGGGTGCATCGCGGGGACCGTCCATAAGGACGAATACCTCCGGCTCATGGAAGAAGCGGGATTCCGGGAGTTGCGGGTCGTCCAGGAAAGCCGGTTCGAGTTTTCGATGAACGAGGCGGATGCCGACGCCCGGAGCGTCGCCGGGAGTTTCAACATCCCCTTGGAAATGTTGCGCGAAGCGGAGGGGGCGGTACGGAGCGTGTGCGTCTCCGGCTTGAAACCTGCGTAGAGATGTCGCCGGAAGCATGGTCCTGGCGTCATCGAGCGGCGGCGCCGGCGGAGACGTATCTTCGCATCAGGATACATCGGATTCCAGCATATCGAGCCGGGCAAGCGCTTTTTCGATGTCCGTCCGCCGGTCCTCTGCGCCTTCGACAAGACCGTGGATCGTGGCGAGCTCGTCCTGCATGAACCCGGTGGATTGCCGCGCCAAGGCGAGGATCGACCGATTCACGGCATCCGCCCATTGGGATGCAAGCCGGGAAAGGTTTTTCTCCACCTCCCAGCGGACCTGTTTCCGGAAGCGGCGGAGCACGAAGGGTCGGAACAGGATCATCGGAATGAGAAACCAGAGCAGGTCGATTTGCGTGTCGAAGGTCTTCCCCACCCGGACGTCGGGACGCGCAGGTTCCTCGATCTCCGCATGGAACTGCGCCCCGGTGAACGTGATTCCGAGAGCGCGTTCGATCTCCTTCGCCAGCCGGTCCTGGAAGGCGCGGACCGACCGCTGGAAGCTCGATTGCGCCGTTTCGAGAAACCCCGCCAGGTACGATTCGCCGTAGTACGAGACCGCCGCGAGTTCTTCCTCGAGCGCCCCGTGCAGCCAGTCCCGGAAGGTTTCGGTGACCTTCGCGAGGTTCCCCGTCCATCCCTTCTCGGTCTCCCGGAGTCGGTCGTTCATCCGGGATCGGATCTGCCGATGATAGGAATGGAAGCGCTCCCCGGCAACCGTCCGCACCTGGGATTCCAGGTCACGGACCTGCAGCACGATTTCGTGCTGGACGGAGGCCACGTCCCGATCTTCCCGCGCCAGGACCTTCCGGAGATCCTCCCGTGCCTTCCCTGCCGCCTCGGCGGCATGCAGGGCCAGCACGAGGTACTGCCGGCATCCGCCGACGAGGAACCGGATCTTATGGATGACGATCTCCTCGAAGGTCTCGGCGCGCCGCCGGATGATGCGGCGGAAGAGGTGGTCCTGAACCGCGGCGCGAAAGGACTCGAAACCGGGGCGGTTGGAAAATGCGAGGATCGGTACGTCCTTTCCTGTATGCGAAAGGACCTGCTGCTTCGTGAACTCCACGACCGCGTTCAGCTGGCCCTCGGATACGAGATCCGCTTTTGTAAGCAGGATCGCCGTCTCCGGGGTGTGCCGGAATACTTCCACGAGCAGGTTCAGATCTTGTTCGGACAGGGGATGGTTGACGCTCACGGCGACGAGCACTCCGCCGACCCGGGGGAGCCAGTCCATGGATACCTTCGTGTTGTGGGCGAACACGCTTCCCAGCCCCGGCGTGTCCACAAACCGCGTTCCTTTGAAATCCTCCAGGGCGGGGAGCTCCACGTCCACGATCGACACTGCCTTTACGTTGCCCGGGTTCCGCTGCTCCGTCACGAATTCGGAAAGGTCTTCCAGCGCGATCTCCTCGAGGCCGCCCGCCAGGTGCCGCACGAGAACCTGCTCCGTCGTTCCGTGCCCGATCCGCGTGATCACGGCCGTGGCGGGCAGCACGTTTACAGGAAGCACGTCCTTTCCTATGAGGCCGTTCAGGAACGAGCTCTTCCCGGCCTTGAACTGGCCGAGAACGGCGACATCCACCACGCCGTGGTCCCGCAGGACCTCCTCCCCGGCCTTGAGCTGGGGAAGGAGGGAATCCAAATGAAACTGCCGGCAGATCCGTTCCAGGCGTTCGATCACCACTTGACGGGATACCGCATTCAACGTCGAGGCCTCCATACGATCATCCCGGCGACGATCTCCACGATTGCCACCGACACTGCTGCACGGATAAAGACGACGGACGTCGAAAAAAAAACTCCCGCGATTTTTCATTTATCGCAGGAGTCATTAGCCGTCCGATCGACAGGCGGTTTGGGCGAACTCCATCGCCCTTATTGATTTT
This sequence comes from Deltaproteobacteria bacterium, assembly GCA_003105225.1. GTDB lineage: Bacteria > Desulfobacterota > Deferrimicrobia > Deferrimicrobiales > Deferrimicrobiaceae > FEB-35. The sequence continues at coordinate 5,171 of PQAK01000073.1, forward strand.
TATCAGACTATCATTGCTTTTCTGCAGATTTCAACCGTTCTTCCCAAGGATATTTCCTGGAGGAGATTTTTTTGGTGAAATCCTTGAGCCGGTCGTCAGTTCGATGGATTGCCCCATACGCTGCTGATCCCCATGCGATTGCATTCCCCAAGGATCGGTGGGGGCAGGCGAATCTTCCGGTTTCACGCAGGAATCTGAAATGCAGTGGGGGAGACGGGAGGGGGAATATGAAAATGGCACCATTTTTAATGTTCGCCGCGGGCGTCTTGTTCGAGCTAGCAATCGCTTCCAATTCGGTTGCGCAGCCTGCCGCACGGTTTGACGGGGGAATCGGCGTCATACCTRCCGGTTCGGCCAACACGACAGTGCGGGGTGTCGCTCCCGCCGGCCAGATCTGGGTGATCCGGGAACTTCGGGGAGACGTCCATACCGACGGGCGGATTCGGATCGACGGAAGGGGACTCCTGCTGGGAGCAGGCAATAACTTTGCCGGTAACGGAAACGCAAGTGTTTTCGCCACTCTGATTTGCGAAGCCGCTGAACCCTTCGTTCAACGCAGCACAGCTCCCGACGGGGTACCGCTTGAAGCGAATGGCGACTTCCGTATTGATGACGTTGTGGCTCCGGCGCCTGTGGACGGCTGCGCAAGCCCGGTGCTCCTCATCCGCAATGCGGCCAACGGCGGGTGGTTTGCCGGCGGTATTTCCAGGTAGGAATCCATAAAAATATCAACTATTTGGTACTGGGAGCCCTTCCTCTTTTCCCCTGGAGGGGGGCTCTTGTATTCCGTGCCGCGCCGACCTGTCCGCAGAAATTTCCTCGGCTGGTGGAATCCGACGCCTGAGGTTTCCGTCCTCCTACGGTGATTCCGTATTGGCCAGGTGTTCATAGTCGACTACCCGGTTCCTTCCGCCATTTTTCGCGGCGTACATCGCGAGATCGGCATGCCGGACCACATCGTCGATCATGTCCCCCTCCCGATACCCGGCGATGCCTATGGAGACCGTGATCGACACCGGTTGGCCGTCCGGAGGCATGGGAAACCGGCTGGAGGCGATGAATCGGCGGAGCCGCTCGGCGGGAACCATCGCCTCGAGACCTGCGGTTTCCGGAAGGAGAACGACGAACTCCTCTCCGCCGAACCGGAAGGCGGAATCCATCTGCCGGAGCGTCATCCTCATCTTATCGGCAAACCCCGCAAGCAACAGGTCTCCCCCCGCATGGCCGTACCTGTCATTGAACTGCTTGAAGTGGTCGATGTCGATCAGCAGGACCGAGAACGGGATCTTTTTCCTGGCGGCACGGTCCAGTTCCTTCTGCAGGATCGGATAGAGCTGCCGCCGGTTGAACAGGCGGGTCAGGCTGTCGGTGTTCGCCAGGACCTGCAGATCCTCCTCGTACGCCTTGATCTGCGACACGTCCCGCATGATGGCGGTAAAAAATCTTTTCCCGTCGCTGATGTTTTCGGAGACCGAGATGTGGAAGGGGATCTTCTTGCCGGATCTCGACACGGCGGAGGATTCCACGAACTTCTCCGTCTCCGGGCATGAGGCGTACCTGGCGAGAACCTCCCACGTCCCTTCCTGGCCCGATCCAAGGATCCGCCGGAAGTCGATCCCGACGATCTCGTGCCCCGGATACTCGAAGACTTCCTTGGCCGCCCGGTTCGCCATGATGACGAGCCCGTTCTCATCGATGCTGAGGATGGCGTCACTGGCCGTCTCGAACAGCGTCCGGAATTTTGCCTCCGACTCCGCCAGGTGGTTCTGCAGGGCCAACCGTCCGGTGATGTCGTGGAAGAACCCGATCGTTCCGATCTCCCGCCCGTTTTCGTGAAGCAGCGCGCAGGAAAGCCGGATGGGGATCAACCTCCCCGTGGAGGACATGATTTTCGTCTCGAAATCCTGAAGCCGGCCGCGGCCGCCGAATCCCTCGGAGTAGATGAATTCCTTGACTTCCCTCGCCCCGCCCGGCGGGTAGAGTGCGGCGGCGTTTATTTTCCCGATCGCCTCCGCGGCCGTATACCCGTAGATCTTCTCCGCTCCCTTGTTGAAGAGGAACAGCTTTCCCGCCGGGTCGCTCCCGATGATCCCGTCCGGACAGTTCTTCAGGATATTATCGAGGAGATCCGATTTCCTCTTGATCTCATCCTGCAACCGTTCCTGCTCGGTGATATCTTCGGAGATTTCCACAACGCGCCGGATGGTTCCATCGGATTCCCGGACCGGATACGCCGCAAGACGAATTTTCCGGGATTCCCCGGATATGCCCTTGTGAACGTGCACGCACTTGACGACGCTGCCCGTTTCCGCCGCCTGGCGGACCGGACATTCCTCTCCGGACTTGTGACACGGTTTTTCGATCCTGTGCGTTATCTCGTAACAGCGTTTTTTCCGGCTTTCTCCAATGGGAACACCATAGGTTTCCACGAAAGACTGATTGGCATGGAGGATCTCGTAATTTTCCGCATCCACAATCACGATATTTTCCCGAATATTATCGAGAATCACAGAGAGAAATCCGGAATCTTTCTCCATTGCCCCCTCGCTGAATAATACCGATACGGGCCGCAGCATGCCCCATGGTACCTTTCGGAACGGGTAGTAATAAACTTTACGGATTCTCGTGCAGACGATGTAGATCCCGACAGATTTAAAACTGAATCTTAATCAATTTTGTGTTAAATTTTTCCTCGATTTCATGCGAAATAAACGGAAAGTTGCCGTTGGAGGGTACCACTCTCCTTCACCAGGAAGGCAAGGATGGGACGGTATATCGTGAATGAAGAATTGTTATCGAGATTTCGATTCATCGATGACGAACGCACGGTTGCATGAATTTTTTTGGGTCGAAGGGGAATATTGTTTTATAATATGAAAATATCGGGTATATCACACTGTAATTATATGGTTTTAAATGAAAAATGACTGTATTGGGGTACAGTGGATCGGTCCGTAGGATATCGGGCATTTAAGGCATCCGGGAGATCGACGATGAAACACAATATTGCGGATCTCCTGAACATCCCTTTGCTGCAGTCGGTTCTGGACACGCTCTACGAATCGTCGAAAATTCCCTCGGCCATCATCGACAACGACGGGAAGATCCACACCGGTTCCGGCTGGCAGGACATCTGCACGAAATTCCATCGCGTCCACCCCGTGGCCGAGAAGCGGTGCATCGAGAGCGACCTCTACATCAGCCGGCACGTCCAGGAGGCCAATCCCTCGATCATCTATAAATGTCCCCACGGCCTTGTGGATGCCGCAACGCCGATCCTCATCGAGGGCGAACACCTGGGGAATGTATTCACGGGACAGCTGTTCCTCGAGGAGCCGGACCTGGATTTCTTCCGCTCCCAGGCGAGGCGGTACGGCTTCGATGTAGACCAGTACCTCGCTGCGGTAGCGGCGGTTCCGATCATCCCGGAGAAGGTCCTGCGGAAAAACCTGGCCTTCATCGCCCAGCTCACGGGAATGCTGGCAGAGGTGGGACTGAGGCATAAGAAGGAGATCCGGGTCGAACAGACGATTCGGGAGAGCGAAGACCGTTATCGGGACCTTGTAGAGCACAGCCAGGACCTCATCTGCACGCACGATCTGGAGGGGCGCATCCTCTCCGTCAATCCCTCGGCGGAGAAAGTCCTGGGCTATACGCAGGAGGAGCTTCTGCGGATGAATTTCCGGGAGATCCTCGCGCCGGAAGTACGGCATCTGACCGGGGATTATCTGGAAGAGATCCGGACGCACGGCACCTCGAGCGGCCTGATGCTGGCGATGACGCGCAATGGAGAACAGCGCATCTGGGAGTACAAGAACACGTTGCGTACGGATGGAGTATCCGCACCGATCGTCCGCGGGATGGCGCAGGATGTCACGGAGCGCAAACGGGTCGAGATGGAGTTGCGAACCAGTGAAAAACGGTATCGCTCGCTGTTCGAAAACATGGTCGAAGGATATGCCTATTGCCGGATGCTGTATGACGGCGAGCGGCCGGTGGACTTCATCTATATCAATGTCAACGAGGCGTTCGGGACGTTGACCGGGTTGAAAGACGTCGTCGGGAAAAAAGTTTCCGAAGTCATCCCGGGGATCCGGGAAAACGATCCGCAGCTGTTCGAGATTTATGGCAGGGTGGCGTTGACCGGCAAACCCGAGAGATTCGAGAACTATGTGGAAGGTTTGGACCACTGGTTTTCCGTCTCCGTCTATTCTCCGAAAAGAGAGTACTTCGTTGCAGTGTTTGACGTTATCACCGAGCGCAAGCGGGCCGAAGAGACCGCCCGGAGAGAGACCTCCTTGCGGAACGTCCTTCTGGACCATCTGCCCTGCATCGCAATGGTCCTGAAAAAGCAGAGCCGTGAGATCGTGGCTTGCAACGAGATCGCAATGGAATATGGTGCGGTTGTCGGCAAGACCTGTCATGGCACCCTTGCTTCGTCGGGCAGTTCCTGCCCGTTCTGCATGGCCCCGGATCTCTGGGAGACCGGTGAAAATAAATCCATGGAAGTCGAGCACCTGGGAAAATTCTGGAGAGGGTACTGGGTGCCGTTTTCGGATGATCTTTACGTGCACTACATTTTCGAGATTACCGAACAGAAGAAGATCGAAAAGGAGAAGGAAAAGCTGCAGGGCCAGCTTCACCAAGCCATGAAGATGGAGGCTGTGGGGCGGCTCGCGGGAGGGGTCGCGCATGATTTCAACAACCTCTTGACGGCCATCATCGGCAACATTTCCCTGGCGCTTACGAAACTCTCCCGTACGGATCCGGCGGCGGGCATGCTTGCCGAGGCGAATAAAGCCGCCGAAAGGGCGGCCACGTTGACCCAGCAGTTGCTTGCCTTCTCGCGTCAACAGATCATCGAGCCGAAGGTTCTGAACCTCAACGAGCTGATCGCGGACGTGCACGGGATGCTGATCAGCCTGATCCGGGAGGATATCGACATACGGATCCTGCCCGGCAGGGAGTTGAGATCCGTGAAGATCGATCCGGGCCAGTTCGGGCAGATCATCGTCAACCTCGTGGTGAATGCCCGCGATGCGATGCCGGACGGCGGGAACATTCTCATCGAGACCTCGAATGTCGACCTCGACGAGGGCTACCGCAAGGGACATCCGTATGTCAAACCGGGCCAATTCGTCATGCTCGCGGTGAGCGATACCGGGCATGGGATGAGCAAGGAGGTCCGGGCGCATATTTTCGAGCCGTTTTTCACCACGAAATCATTGGGAAGCGGAACGGGGCTCGGGCTGGCGACCACGTACGGCCTGGTGAAGCAGGCGGGCGGCACGATCGAGGTGTACTCCGAAGTCGGGATGGGAACGACCTTCAAAATCTACCTGCCGCGGGATAAAGGCCCCGCGTCGATATTGGCCAGAGAGGAACCCTCCAAGGGGATGCTTCACGGCAGCGAGACGGTGCTGGTCGTGGAGGACGAGGAGACGGTACGGGATCTGTGCACCATGGTGCTCGAGAAGTTGGGATACGACGTATTGCAAGCCTCCAACGGCAAGGAGGCGCTCGCCGTATCCATGGGCACCGACGGGCGGATCGATCTTCTCATGACGGACGTGGTGATGCCGGGGATGAACGGAGGGGAACTGGCGACACAGCTGGTCCTGCATCGCCCGGAGATGAAGGTGCTCTTCACATCGGGGTACACCGAAAACGTCATCGCGCACCACGGCGTGATGGACAATGAGGTATCCTTCCTCGGCAAACCGTATTCTCCTTCCGCCCTGGCAAGGAAGGTCCGGGAGGTGCTGGACAGGGTGGAGGCGCCGGATGGTCCCGTCCGGTCGTCGCCCCTCGGAGACGGTATCCCCTGAATTCCGGATCGCGATCCTGTTCGTTTCCCGCCATGGAACATTTTCGACGCGCCGGCAATCTTACAGGGCATCACATGCCGACCATGTCGTTCCGCCTGGAGGGGAGAAGGTGCCATGGGGATGAAAAGGTTCGTCGTATGGGTCGCCGCCTGTTCGGTCCTCGCGCTGCCGGCGGTTTCGTCGACCGCGGAGATGGACCATGGAGGGATGCACGGAATGTCGCATGACCACGCGGACAGGAAGGCGGGGGAGACGATTTTCTCCGGCGAGATCGGTCCCTGGAAGGGGGAAGCGCGCCTGATCGACAAGCAGGTATACATGGAACAGTCGGGGGTGTCTGCGAAGATCGCCGCCCGGTTCGCCGGAGAGCGCCACCTGATGATGTTCCTCACCGACCCGAAGACCGGGAACCCCGTCTCCGTGACGGCGGGGAAGGTGGTCATCACGGGTCCGGACGAGGCCTCCTCCTCGAAGGTCACCCTCGTCGTGATGGGGGGGCACATCGGCGCGGACGTCAATCTTCCCAAGCCCGGGACGTACACCTTTACCGCGGAGATCGAGTCCGGCGGCAAGAAGGAGAGCGCCGTCTTTTCCCACTCTCTGAATCAGGCGATACCGGCCCCCAAGTAGGGGGGGACTGCGCGTATCCAACCGGCTTTTCCGGGTGGAATGGGGGGCAGCCGGCCGAAGGGGCTGTCCCGGAACTTGCATCGCCTTTCCCTCATTTATATACTGCATCCAAGAGAGAGACCGCAAAAGGGCCTCTGAAAGCATCATTTCTCATTAACACAACCGGATGGGAGTGCTGGGGAACCGGATGCCGGAAACTCCGTCCTTCGACAGAGTGCCATCCGGCTCCTGGTACCCGATTCCCAAGCGCATCGTAAATCCTTTCGGAAATATTTCCCGAACCGGCACCTTCGTCATAGGGCATTAAGACCGCCAGGGCGGATGCATCGTCAGTGCCGGGGCATCCGGGATGAAGGAAGGGAGCATGGAGCGGAAGGACCCGCGGATCACGGCGGAACGGGACGGCGAACTGCTTCGGATCGGGTTGACCGGCGAGTGGAAAACCGGACCTCCCCCTTCCCCGGCGGCCGTCCTGGGGAGCTCCCTCGCCTCCGGCGCAGGCGTCGCCCGTATCGTCTTCGACACCTCGGGCCTTGCCGGCTGGGACAGCGGCCTTCTGACCTTTCTGCTGCAGCTGTGCGAACGATGCTCCGCCGCAGGGATCGCCGTGGAGAGGGACGGCCTCCCGCCGGGAGTCCGCCGGCTCCTGAACCTGGCCACGGCGGTGCCCGAACGGAAGGGGGCCCGCCGGGAATCGCGGCGGGAGTCGTTCCTTGCCCGGGTAGGCGCGGCCGCGGAGCGCTCCGGGAGGTCGAGCCGCGACGCATTCACCTTCATCGGAGAGGTGACCGTGGCCGTCCTCCGGATGTTCCGCGGGAAAGCGCGGTTCCGCAGGTCCGACCTGCTGGAGACCATCCAGGAGTGCGGGGCGCAGGCCCTTCCCATCGTCTCGCTCATCAGCCTGCTGGTCGGGCTGATCCTCGCCTTCGTGGGGGCCATCCAGCTCAAGATGTTCGGCGCCCAGATCTACGTGGCGGACCTGGTGGGGATCGCCATGGTGCGGGAGATGGCGGCGATCATGACCGGGATCATCGTCACGGGCCGCACGGGAGCGTCGTTCGCCGCGAAGCTCGGGACGATGCAGGTGAACGAGGAGATCGACGCGATGCGGACGATGGGGTTCTCCCCGATCGAGTTCCTCGTGCTTCCCCGGATGGTCGCCCTCTTCCTCATGATGCCGCTGTTGTGCCTGTACGCGGACCTGATGGGAGTTCTCGGGGGAATGATCGTGGGCGTCACGATGCTCGATCTCGGGGTCGTGCAGTATTACCTCCAGACCCAGGCGGCGGTGAAGCTGGACAACCTCTGGATCGGGCTGTTCAGCAGCGCCGTGTTCGGGGTGCTGGTGGCCCTTGCGGGTTGCCTCCGGGGGATACAGTGCGGCCGCAGCGCCTCGGCGGTCGGGGAGGCGACGACGTCGGCGGTGGTGACCGGGATCGTCAGCATCATCGTGGCCACGGCGGTGATCACGGTCGTCTGCAACGTGCTGGGGATCTGAAGGAGGCGGAGGGGATGGGCCGGACCGCGGAGCCGTGCATCGTCGTCCGGGACCTGACGATGGCGTTCGGCAGCTTCGTCCTGCAGCGGGACCTGACCTTCACGGTCGAACGCGGCGATATC
>PQAK01000074.1 GCA_003105225.1 Deltaproteobacteria bacterium
ATGCGCACCAGTTCCCGGCGCACTTCCAGCGTGGGCAGAAGGGCGCAATCGTCGTGCCGCAGGAACTCGATGTTCCTCACTCCCAGTCTCCGCGCGGAAGCGCGCTCTTCCTCCTCCCGCGTTTGCGCCAGGGACTCGCGCGTGAAGCGGCGGTCGTGCGTCCCCGCGTTCCCGCTCGTGAGCACGACGAGCGTCACCACGCACCCGGCCTTCGCCCATGCGGCCATCGTACCCGCAACGGTGAACTCCGCATCGTCCGGGTGGGCGAAAATCGCCATCGCCGAACGGGGGATATACTGCGCATCGTACTTGGGCATCCCGATCTCCTTGCCTTCAGATGCAGGAACAAACGGCGGGGATTTGGAAACCGGCCGCCGGAAATGCCACTCCAAAGAAAATGAACCTGCGGACGATGACCTTGCTGGCGGTGGGAGTCATGACGATCACGGCATTCGCGGAAGGCGCCGGGAACGACGAACGGGCCACGGAAGGGCGCCGGCTCGAGAAGGCTACGTTTGCAGGAGGATGCTTCTGGTGCATGGTCCATCCTTTCGACCAGCTGGAGGGTGTCATCTCGGTCACGTCGGGATACACGGGCGGGACGAAGAAAAATCCGACTTACGAGGAAGTTTCCGCCGGAGGGACCGGGCACGCGGAATCCATCCATATCGTTTACGATCCCGCGAAGATCGGCTACGCCAAGCTGCTTGACGTCTTCTGGCACAACGTCGATCCGACGACCCCGGACCGGCAGTTCTGCGACGTTGGGAAACAGTACCGCACCGCAATCTTCTATCATACCGAGGAACAGAAGCGGCTCGCGGAGGAATCGAAGCGGGAGTTGGAGAGGACCAGTCCGTTCAGGTGGCCGATCGTAACGGAAATCACCCCGGCGTCCGAGTTTACCCCCGCGGAGGAATACCATCAGGATTATTATAAGAAAAATCCCATCCGATACAAATTCTATCGATATAATTGCGGACGCGACCAGCGTCTGAAGGAGCTTTGGGGGACGAAGGCCGGCTCGTGATTGGCCCACAAACTTTCGATTTGATTCAGATGGTTTATAAGTAGTTTACCTGTCATAGACAAAAGTTTTACATTAATGCTATCTGCCTCTCCCCGCCGTCCCGGATGATTCATTTTTTCAGGCCCTGTCCGGCTTTCTCCGTTCCATTCCCTGTCTTTTCGTAGAATCATTCAAGTTTTTACCCGTTCATGCCGAAAAAGACTGCACGGCTGCGTTCCGATGCAAGGCCAACCGGATTGCCGGGTTGCCGTAAGAAAGGCGCCGTTTGAAGATGCCAAGCGCAAACGACACGATCCGGAAAATGAAAATCTCCCTGAAGCGGGCTTCCGCCTACACCCGGAAAACGGGAAGTCCGGAGCGGGACCAGGGATATATCCGGTTCATACTCTGCCTGGCATTCAATATTTACCTGTTCCGGCATGAATCCGTCCCGGGTTCGGTGTTGTGGGCAGCCGCGACCTACAACTTCTACTCGACGGTAATGCTGGTTTCCACCTTCCTTCAGCCGGGAAAAAGCACCCTGAGACGCGTGTCGGGCCTTACGCTCGACACGCTGATCATCTGTTATTGCATGTATCTTTCGGGAAAAGCGGGGGCGCCGCTGGTTCTCGTGCTGTTCTGGAACATGTTCGGATACTCGTTCCGGTACGGGAAAAATTACCTCTTCTACGGGATGGGGCTCTGCCTGGTGTTCTTCGGGGGAGTCATCACCAACACTCCCTACTGGATCGCGAACAAGGAGATGGGGTACGGGCTGCTCATCGGGGTCATCATGATCCCCGCGGTATTCGTGGGCTTCATGATCAGCAAGGTGACCGTCGCGATGGAAAAGGCGGAGGAGGCGAACCGGGCGAAATCGAGATTCGTCGCCAACATGTCGCACGAGATGCGGACGCCCCTCAACGGGATCCTGGGCACGGTGGAACTCCTCACGGATACGCGCATGGACCCGGAACAGCAGGAATACGTCAAAGCGGTCCGGACCTCCGCTTCGGCGCTGTTATCGCTCGTGAACGACGTCCTCGACATCTCCAAGATCGAGGAAGGAAAAGTCGAGATCCATCCGGAAGACATGGACCTCCACGCCTTCATCAAGACCACCGCCTCGATCGTCCTGCGGCAGGTCAAGAACAAAGGCCTTGCCTTCCGCGTCGTGGTATCCCCTTCCCTGCCGTTCCTCGTGAAGGGAGACGTGTCCCGGATCCGCCAGGTCGTCACCAACCTGCTCTCCAACGCCGCCAAGTTCACGGAGAAGGGAGAGGTCGCCTTGAGGGTCCTGCCGGAGGCCGAAGACGAGGAGACCGTAACGGTCCGGTTCGAGGTCGCCGACACCGGGATCGGCATGACGAAGGAAGCCAAGCACCGGATCTTCGAACGGTTCACGCAGGCGGACGATTCGATCACGAGGAAATACGGCGGGACGGGCCTCGGGACGACGATCTCCAAGGAGCTCGTCGATCTCATGGGCGGCAAGATCGGCGTCGAAAGCGAACTGGGCAAGGGAAGCACGTTCTGGTTCACGATCAAGCTGGGGAAGCAGCCGGCATCCGCCGCCCTGGAGTCGATGAGCACGCCGATCTCCAGGACCCGCGTGCTCCTGGTGGCGGCGGACGACGGCGTCGCCGAAACGGTCAATGGATTCCTCCTTTCCTGGGGCGTCAAGCACATCCGGCGGGTGCAAAACACGGGACAGGCCTACGACTATGCCAGCCGCATCACGAAGGACCGGTCGACATGCCATGTCACCGTGGTGGCGGGAAAGGACCTCAACGAAGAACCGTACCGGTTCTCCGAAGCGTTGAAAACCATGGGGGCCTTGCAAAACATCCGGCTGGTGCTGATCGGCGACGGGTCCCCCGGTGCCAACAGCGAGGAGGCGTCGAAGCACGGCTACCGGGCGGTGGTGGAGTCCCCCGCGTCGCTGCGGGAGCTCATGGGGGCCATGCACTACGTCCTGCCCTACGTGGAGGATTGGCAAGCCTCTATCCCCGTTGCCGCGGGAGCCGGAAATGCGGCTTTCCGCCGCTTGAGGATCCTCGTCGCCGAGGACAATCCTACCAACCAGATGGTCATCGCGAAGCTGCTGGAACGGGCGGGCCACGAGGTCAAGGTCGTCGGAGACGGCCTGCAGGCGCTGGACGCCTTGAGAAACGAGAGACTCGACATCGCCCTGCTGGACCTGAACATGCCGGTCATCGGAGGGATGGAGACCGCGAGGAGGTACCTGGCCGAGATGAAAGACAACAACCCGATCCCCCTTGTCGCGCTTACCGCCGACGCAACCCCCGAATCGAAGAAGGCCTGCGAGGATGCCGGGATCAAGGCCTACATGACCAAGCCGTTCGAAACGAAAAAGGTCCTGTCCACGCTCCAGAACCTCACTTCGCAGACCATCCTTCCCCCCGCGAACACCGGAGGGGAACCCGCGCAGGAGACCGTCGAGAAAAAGGCCCGCCCGGGATTGGACGAGGCGACCCTCGAGGAGATCGAGGCGATGGGCCCCACGAAGGAATTCGTGAAGAACCTCGTGTGGCTCTTCATCCGGGACAGCGAAAAGCGCATCCGGGAAATGGAAGTCGCCGCGGAGATGAAAAACGTGAAGCGGCTATGCGAAGCCGCTCACGCGCTGAAAGGGATATCGGGCTCGATCGGTGCGCTTGCCGCCATGGACATCTGCGACCGGCTGCAGCACATGCAGGGGCCGGAAACGATGGCGGAGCGGCTTGCCCTGATCGATGAACTGAAGGAGGAGATCGCGCGGGTCAGGAAGGCGCTCATCCGGAGGATCAGCATTTCCGACTCCTCCTCCGGGGGAGGGTACGGCTGATCGACCGTGCCCCCGGCCGGGTTCAGAGTTCTCCCGAGGCGCGCAGGAAGGACTGGACCAGCTTCACGGCGGTGAAGTCCCCCAGGGTGACCAGCCGGACGGTGAAATCCCCCGGGAAGAGGCGCCTGGCGATCTCCGGCGGCGCCATCCCTTCCCGGTGCAGCTTGCCGATCCGGTGGGATGTCTCCTCGAAGTAGGATACTTTCCGGTCGATCTGTCTTGCCGGATTGCGGACGACGTTTCCCATGCCGGTGAACATCACGCCGGCTCCCAGCGACGACAGCTTCCTCAAGGTCTTCGTCATCTCGAGGATGTCGTAGCCCTCCCGGAAGACCCGGTCGTTTCCCCCGATGAAGGCGTCCCCCGAGAAGAGCCATCCCCTGCTCTCCTCGAAAAGCGCGACATGATCCGAGGAGTGCCCCGGGGTTCGGATCACTTTGAAGGTGTGCCGTTCCGTGCGGATCGAGGCGCCGATGGGCTTGCCGGTCGAAGGCGCGGGTTCCCCGAAAAACAGCTTCTGGTAGGGAAGCAGGGAAAGCTTCCCCGGATCCGAAAGCACCGGGAGGGCTTTCTCATGGGCGAAGATGGGTACGCGGCGTCCCTTCTGCAGGACCGCGTTGGCCCCCATGTGGTCCTCGTGCGCATGGGTGTTGACGATCGCGGACAGCGGTTTGCCCGACAGCGCCTTTTCGATCTTCCCGCAGAGGAGCGGGATCCCCGTGTCGATGAGAAGGCCGTCGGTCAGATAGCAGGCGGCGCGATAGAGATTCCTGCCGAGGAGGCGCCTCGCCATGACGAACCGGTCGACATCGCCCTCGACGGCATCGACCTTGAACATCTTCAGGCAATCGCCGGAGCCAGGACCACCCGGGCGTCGCCCGGCGGCTCCATGCGTTCCGCTTCCAGGAAGATCGTTCTGCACCTCTTCGCGAACGACCCGTACGCGTCCTCGTCTTCCGCCACGGCCTGAAGCGCCTTCTCGTTCAACGCGAATCCCGGGCCGGACGACGTGTAGATTCCTTCCGGGACGAGAATTTCGCGTTCGATCCGCAGCAACGCCTCCTGGTGCGGCCGGATGGCCCTCCAGATCACCCGAAACGCGTTCAGCGCGGCCTTTCGGTCTTCCCGATCGTGGAACCGGAAGGCTGCTTCGAAAATTCCCTGCTGCAGGTCGCTGGGGAGCATCCGTGTCGGAAAAATATTCACGGTATGCCCGTTGACATACTTGTCGAGGCGCCCGGGAATATTTCTGTGCGTCGACAGGATATCGTCGACCGTTCCCGGCATGATCCCGCGCGCGTATACCTGGACGGTATAGAGCCCGATCCGTTCGCCGAACTCGGCGATGTTCACGACATCTTCGTACGTGTCTCCATCGAAACCGGCCACGAAGGTTCCGGCGAACCCGATGCCGTTGCGGCGCAGGCATTCCGCGGCCGCGTGATAGGTCTGGAGATCCGATTTCTTCCGCATCTGGAGGAGGCTGCGGCTGTTGATCGATTCCAGCCCGAGGCACACGTTGGATACGCCGCCCTTGGCCATCGCACGGATCGTTTTCTCCGACAGGGAGCCGGCCTTCCCCGTGAACTGGTCGGCCCTGCAGAGGACCGTGAACAGGGGTTTGTCGTCGCGTCCTTCGAAGGTCCGGATGATCCGGTGCATCAGGTCTTCCGTGTAAGCGGCGTCTCCGGCGAACAGGTTGTCGGCGACGACGAAGTTCCGGACTCCCGTGTACTCGATGGTGTGGACGATGTCGTGCAGGACATCCTCCGCGGGCCGGACGCAGTACCCTGTTTTGCCGTACAGGCTGATCCAGGTGCAGAACGAGCATCCGTACCTGCATCCCCGCGACGTCTGGAGCGGCATGTAGGCCTGCCGGAACCTGCGGGCAGCCGATTCCGCCCCGGGGACGATCGAAAAATCGTACCGGTAGTCGATCCGGTCGACCCTGGCCGGATCCCTGTTGAACCGCCACGTTCCGGAAAGGTCCCGGTAATGCAGACCGGGGATCTGGGACAGCAACGACTCTCTCGTTTCCGGGTCGCCCTCCTCGAGGGCCGAAAGAAGCGGGACCGCCGTGTCGTCCGCTTCGTACGCCAGGATATAGTCCGCGTACCGCTTTGCGTCTTCCGGGAACATCGTGGCATGTTCCCCTCCGGCGATGACGGCAACCGATCCGCCCATCCGGTCCCGGAGGGACGAGATGAAACTTTCATTCTGATCGGCGGTGGTAGTAAGGCCGTTTATCAATATATACTGGGGCTCCTTGCGCGCGATCGTGTCGACGTCGATCTTCCCCACGTACGGTTCGAACAGGAGGGATACGTCGTAATCCGTTCGATCGGACAGAACGGATGCGATCGCAAGCAACCCGAACCGCGGCATGACGATAAATTTTCCCAGGTTGGGAACGGCGGGACTCAGCTCGATAAGGAATATTTTCCCGCGTCCCGTACCGGCTGTTGCGTTCATTTCCGCGCCCCCGAAAACGTATCGATCAAAATAAATATATATCTTCCGCTCGGGACACGACTTTTAAAACAAAAAAATATCAAAAACACCTGTGAATGCGCCTAAATAATATAACCAGTTTCTGAAAATGCAAATCTTATTTTATATGGGGGGGTTGAAGATCCGGAGCTAAGGAGCTGCTTACTGCCGATAGAAAAAAGGGGGCTGCGGTCGCCCGCGCCCCCTCGAGGAACATGTCCCGCGCATCGGGAAAAAGTCCGGTAATTACGTCTCCACCCACTCCTCCTGCAGCACTTCGCCCTGGAGGCTCACGACGACGTACTTGATCGGAACTTTCCTTTTGCTCCCCTGAAGCGCCTGCATCGCGGTGGCAAGCAGTCCACGGCAGCAGGGAACCTGCATGATCATCACCGTCAGGGTGTTGATCTTCGCATCTTCATACCAGCTCCTGATCTTCTCCACGTACGTCTCCTGCCCGGCGTCCAGCTTGGGACAGGCGATCGCCAGCGCCTTGCCCTTCAGGAAGTCCCCGTGGAAGTTTCCCATGGCGAACGGGACGCAATCCGCCGCAAGGACCACGTCCGCCCCCTGGTAATACGGGGCCTCCGGGGAGACCAGGTGAAGCTGGATCGGCCACTGCCGCAGCTGGGAGGGGATCTTTACTTCGCTCCCCGCTCCGACAGGGGAATCCTTGAATTCGACCATCCGGGAACCCGGGCACCCTGAAAATCCGCTCATCGGCTTACCTCCGCTCTTTCGATAAATTTGTTTTTCTCCACTTTTTCGACATACGCTTCATACGATTCCTGCACTTCCCGATACCGTCCATCCACATCCTGGAATCGCGCATGGAGTTCCCCCACCTGGTGCGTCGACAGGTTCCTGTCCATCCAGGGGTACAGGATCTCGTCCTCCTTCTTTATGTGCTCGGTCAGGATCCCGGCGTACCCGTGAAGGTTTTCCACGACCCCATCCGTATCCCCGCGCTCCAGCGCATCGAGCACCCCCTGAACGCAGGCCCTGCCCTGTCGATGGTCTTCGTGCATCGCCTTCAGGATATCGAGATCGGGGTCGAAGCAGGCGAAGAGGATGTCCTCTTCCTTGGCGTGATGGTACCGGTCCGCGTAGCGGCGGATGAAGTCCACCGCCGCAAGGATCTCTTCCCGTCCTTCGCCGGATTCCAGGTCGACCCTCCCCGCGATCTCCGGGACCATGGCGATGAACCTCAGGATGAGCTTGTGCTCGTCGACCAGGCGTTTCAGCGGAGGGGAATACGTGAGCTTGCGGGGCTTCGCGGTCCGGCCTCTTTCCGAATCCGGCCGCCGGATCGCTTGCCCGGGGGAGACGACCGAGGCGATCCGCATCATCAAATCGTCCTCGTCCGCGGGAGACAGGTTGTGGATCTCCACGACGTCGCCCAGCAGGCACGTTCCCACGCTGCACGGAACGCATCCGATTCCGAACTCCTCCAGGATCGCTCCCACCGGCGGGAAGCGGTTGATAACCTCCTTGATGGGGGTCTTAAGGGGCGTCTCCATGGGCGGTCCCTCCTTCCTGCCTGCCATTTTCCAGGAGGGACGCCCGATTGTCCTTGACGGAGATCAAATCGAATTTTACGGCGGGGAAACCGCCGACGCTCATACTCCGCGCTACGCCGTCTTTTCCAGGTGAATCAGCCGGTGAATTTTTTTCCTGAGATTCCTGGTCGGTGTTTCGGTCCCTCCCCTCGGGTCAGGAAGCCTTCTTGTAGGGCTCTCCTGCGACCTGCCGTTCCGACGCCTCCGGGGGGCTCGAGGACCGATTTCGGCCCAACCGTCCCCGAACGCGATTCCGTACCTTATGAGCCGTGCCGGGGAACCACTCCGCTGCCGCCCAGGCGCCGGCGATCACCAGGGCGGAAACCATTCCGACCCAGAAAACCAGGTTCAGTAAAAATCCCAATCCCAGTTCGCCGTTCATGCGCCCCTCCCCCCTTCCGTTACAATGCCGCCTCTCTTCTCCATTAGGTGCCCCTTGGCCCCCCATGGATGCGGGACGGAGGATCGCTCCGGAAGGTGGCATAAACCGCTTGAATTTTCGGGCAGATAGGAAGCACACTTTCAAATGATATCCTCCCGGGGCGGGCGGTATTTCTGCGGGTGGCGGGAACCTGTAGAACAAATCGGGGTTTTTATCCGTCAGATGGAGGAGAAATAGGGAGATCGTCGAAAGGTCCATACGCGAATCGGCATGAAAAACCTTTCTTACGGATCGGAGATGGGAATGAAGACATGGGTGAAAGGTTTCGGATGGATGGTGATCGTCGCTGTGGTCCTGCTGGGCACGGCGCACGCCGAAGAAGGATCCCTCGGTTCCATGCGCTTGAAGCTCGTGCAGGGAGACGTCCAGGTCAAAATCGCCGACACGGGCGAGTGGGCGCCGGCATCGGTGAACATGCCGCTCGTCGAGGGGGATGAACTTTGGGTTCCCGACGGAAGCCTCGCGGCGGTCCAGACGAACAACGGCGCCTACATCCGGCTCGGTGCCGGCACGGCCATGCAGATCCTCCGGATGGACAGCAACTCCTTCCAGTTCTACCTCGCGCAAGGACGCGCCTACGCGAGGAACAACGCCTACAGGCGCAACCTCCTTCAGTTCGACACCCCCGACGCCTCCATCCGGGATTTCGCCAACTCGACGTTCCGGATCGACATCCCCAACGGGGAAACGGACGTCGCCGTATTCCATGGATCGGTGGTCGCGGAAAACGAAAGCGGCAAGACGAACCTCCGTCCGGGCGACATGCTGGTCCTGTTCCAGGACGGCTATGCAGAGCTATCTCCGCTCCCGCCGCCCGACGACTGGCAGGAATGGAACGCCGAGCAGGACCGGATCGTCCTCGCCCGGGGGACAAGCTACGGACACCTGCCGGAAGAACTCCGGGTGTATTCGAGCGACCTGGACGGCAACGGCCGCTGGGTGTACGTGCAGAATTACGGCTACTGCTGGACCCCCACGGTCGTCGTGACCGGCGACTGGGCTCCGTACCGGCACGGAAGGTGGGTGTGGAGGGGCGGCGACTACGTCTGGGTCGGCTATGAACCATGGGGCTGGGCCCCCTATCATTACGGCCGCTGGGCTTTCGTGGCCGGCATCGGGTGGTGCTGGGTTCCCCCTGCCCGGGGGGATGTGTACTGGGCTCCCGGTTACGTGGGCTGGGTGCGCACGGGGGATTACGTCGCGTGGGTCCCGCTGGCCCCCAGGGAAATCTACTACGGATACGGCAATTACGGCAGGTATAGCAGGAACGTCCGGAACGTGGACGTCAATCGGATCCGCGTGACCAACGTCTACAGGAACATTAACGTCACCAACAGCATCACCGTCGTGAACCAGACGACTTTCGTCACGGGGCGGCATGCGCCGGTGCACCAGGACGTGGTTCGGAACATCCGGCAGGACTTCTCGCAACGACGGGGAATCGTGATCGGAAGGCCCCAGATCAAACCGGTGGAAACGAGCCGCATCCCGGTGGTCCGCTCGATTCCCGACGCAAAGCGCCCCCCGGCTTCTGTCAGAAAAATCGATGTGAAGGAGTTGAAACAATCCCGTCCGCTGGTCAAGGAACAGGGCCGATCCGCCATACGGCCGGGAGCGCCTGCACGCGCCCTCGAGGTAAAGAAGGTAGAAAAGCCCACCCCTGTAAACGAGAGGGCCAGGGAACGGCGGCAGATCCAGCCCGGCGAGCGGCGACTCCAAGGCGCTCCCCGACAGGAAACCCAACCGCAAAATGGGGATCGGGGTGGAAAACCTGTCCCGGCTGCCCCGGAAAGGAAAGTAACGCCGGTCGAGAGAGAAAGGCCGAAGGCAGCTCCGGCGGAAAGGGGCAAACCGCAGGCCCCGCCGGTCGAGAGAGAAAAGCCGAAGGCAGCCCCGGTGGAAAGGGGCAAGCCGCAGGCCCCGCCGGTCGAGAGAGAAAAGCCGAAGGCAGCCCCGGAGGAAAGGGGCAAGCCGCAGGCCGCACCGGTCGAGAGAGAGAGACCGAAGGCAGCCCCGGCGGAGAGGGGCAAGCCGCAGGCCGCACCGGTCGAGAGAGAAAGACAGAAAGAGACTCCGGCTGAGAAAGGCAAGCCGAAGGCGTCGCCGGCGGAGAAAGAGAAACCGAAGGAAGCGCCGGATGATGATAACGGGAGGGATCAGCGAAGGGGCGGACCGGAAAGGGAATTCGAGAGGGGCCGCCGTTAAGGACCCCCGGGGGCGGAAGCCAGCCCGGGGAGGGATGGAATATCCGAAGGATGGGGGGGCCCGGAACCGAAGCCGGGCCCCCTTCGAGCACCTTCGTTCCCCAAGAGAAATCGGCTCTGTACAGGTTACTTTCCGTATATTATGCTAACCAGTCGATGAAGAATCGGGGGGGAAATAAAACGCCTTGCAGTCCCCCTCTACCTCATATCCGAAAGGCTTCGAATTCATGAACGCGCCTTTTTGGCTGCTGTCCCTCTCCTTCATCGCCGGCTCCTTGCTGGGATCCCTGCTCGCCTATGCTTTCCGGAAATCCGACGGTGGGGAGAAATCGGAAACGCAACTCGCCCTGGAGCGGCAGATCGATCGCCTTCAGTCAAGGGTCCGGGAACTTGCACGAGAGCAAAAGACCGCCCTGTTCGATAATGCCAGGAAAAAGGAGATCGTCGAACAATTCCCTGCCATCGTTCAGAACCTGACCCAGAAGCTCTCCGCGACGGCCTTGCCGCTGATCGCGGTCCGCCTGGCCAAGGACCTGTTTCAGGCCTCCCAGGCGGGCTATTTCGCGCCGATCGAGAATTCGGTCGATTACACCCTGGTAGCCGGCGTCGGCTTCCCTTCCGACTGGGAAGGGAACATCCACCTTTCCGCCGACGAAGGGATGCTGGGGCTGGCGCTTCAGAAAAAGGTCATCGTCACCAGGCAGGAGCCGTATTCCGCCAGCGGGCAGCGGCCAGGCAGGTTATCCCTCGAAAAAGCAGGCATCACGCCGGACTTCGTGGCGCCGATCTTCGGGGACTCCGGCATCACGGGCGCACTGGTGATCGCCGGCTGCCCGTACCGGAATACCGATGAGCGAAGATACCTGTCGATGCTGGCCGATCTGCTTTCCAACGCGCTGCAGAACGCCGAGCGCATCGAGGCGGCGGAAATGCACACGTGGTTCGATCCCTTGACCGGGATCGCCAACCGGTTTTATTTCGCCCGCAGGTTCGAGAGCGAGGTCCGGCGGGCGAAAAATTATATGCACCCATTGTCCGTTCTCCTGTTCGACATCGACGGATTCAAACAGATCAACGACACTTTCGGGCACCAGGCAGGGGACGTCGTGCTCAAAAAGCTGGCCGAAATAGCGCGAAGCTGCACCAGGAGCTCCGACCTGGTGGCCCGATACGGCGGGGACGAATTCGTGGTTCTGCTGGCCTCCTCGAACAAGGAGCGTGCGCTGGGCTACTCGGAGAACCTGAAGGAGAAGATCACCGCCATGGAAATACGGATCCCGGGAGTGGAAGAACCCATCCGTGTGACCATCAGCGGGGGAATCGCCATGTTCCCCCCGGATGGCCAATCCACGACGGAACTCATCCGGGCGGCAGACGACGCGCTGTATGACGCAAAACGCACGGGGAAAAACAAGGTGGCCATGGCGAAAGCTTCGATGCTGACCGCTTCCCCCGGCCCCTCTCCGGATCCTGATCCAAATCCGGCATCCAACTGACGGCGGCGGGTACCGGGGAAATCTCCTTTACCCTTGCGATATTTCCTCCAGCGTCGAACAGATCCGCTCCGGCTTGCGATAATAGAGCGAAAATCCCAGGTCCCGTGCCGGCGGGAAACAGTCGTATAATCGAAGCGCCGCCTCTTCCGGGCTATGGATCGGCTCCCACCGGGCATTCGTCTTTGGCCGCATGAACCGGCCGTTCAACAGAAGGTGGAAGAACAGCAGGTCGCACATCATCCCCTCCAGCCAAGGCGTCCAGTTCTCGTATCCCGCGATCCATTTCAGATGCTGGGACCCGTCCAGCAGCACCTCGGCCGTCTTCCGGTTCACGAAGTCGCAGGCGCCGAAGTAAAGGCCGTCATAACTCGTGAGGGGAGCCAGGATATTTTTCAGCTTTCTGCGGCCGATCCCCTGCGCCGCGCTGATGGTGCCGCGCTTCCCGTGGCATGCGAAGTAGGCGATTTTCTTGCGGCTGTCGACTCCCTGGTCGTGCCGGTACAAGGTATCCTTCAACCCTTCCGCGTTCTGGAAGACCACATAGCTGAACAGCGCGTCGTGGCCGGGACGATTCCGCTGGGCGGCGCTGCGCCTCGTGAAGGCCTCTTCGGTGTCCCGCTTCAGCTGCTTGAAGAAAGGCTTTACGGTTTCGTCATGCAGCTGATCCCACTGCGCTTCGAACACCTTGATAATGTAACGGAATCCGTTCCTTTCCCGCATGGAGGTTCTCCAGGATCCACCGATTTCGCTCCCTCTTAGATGGGGAGCGCGTCGACGTTGATGCCGGGATTATCGCAGCTATATTTTATAATTAAATCAGGTAAAACAGAAAAGCGCCCGCAGGGCTTTAACTGCCCGCGGGCGCTTTCTTTGAACGGCCGGCGTCCGGGAGGCGATCCTTCCGGGACTCCCCGGTTCACTTCCCCTGCATGAACTCCTCCATGAATCCGGCCAGCGCATCCGCCCACTCGTATGGCGCTGCGTTGTAGATGGAGACGCGGATGCCGCCCACGGAGCGGTGGCCCTTGAGGCCCACCATGCCCCTCTTCTTGGCCTCGGCGATGAACTGCTCCTCGAGCGCCTCGCTGGGAAGCCGGAAGACCACGTTCATCACCGACCGGCTCTCCCGCTCCACCGGCGACCGGTAGAACCCGGAGTTCTTGTCGATGACCCCGTAGAGGCGCGCCGCCTTCTTCCGGTTCGCCTCCTCCACCTTGGCGAGGCCGCCCTGGGACTTGAGCCAGGAGAGGACGTTGCGGACCATGTAGACGCCGAAGGTGGGAGGGGTGTTGTAGAGGGACTTGTTCTCGGCGTGGGTGCGGAACTGGAAGATCTTGGGGATGTCCTTCCGCCCCTTCTCCACGAGCTCCTTCGAGACCACGACCACCACCACGCCCGACGGGCCGATGTTCTTCTGGGC
>PQAK01000075.1 GCA_003105225.1 Deltaproteobacteria bacterium
ATCACCCAGCCTTCCCACAGGCCGAGCAAGGACTGGCTCAAGGTCGCAAAGACCAGCCGGGCGCTCAACAAGATCCGCGCGTTCGTGCGCCAGGAGCAGCAAGAGAGCAGCCTCGCCCTCGGCCGCCAGATCCTGGAGCGGGAGCTGCGGAAGTACTCCCTCTCCATGAACAAGGTGCTCAAGTCGAAGGAGTTCGAGGAGGCCCTCCAGGAGACCCGCCTGAAAACCGCGGACGACTACTGCATCTCCCTGGGGTACGGCAAGATGTCGTTGCTCCCCCTGCTGCGCCGGCTGGTCCCGCCCGACCAGCTCCAGGAGAAGGTCAAGGAGACCCGGCTGGGGCAGCTGATCAAGCGCGTCACGTCGAAACGGCCGAGCGCGGTCGTCGTGAAGGGGATGGACGACATCTTCGTCCGGCTCGGGAACTGCTGCCACCCGGTCCCCGGGGACCCGATCGTCGGTTTCATCACGCGCGGCAGGGGAGTGACGATCCACGCCAGGGACTGCCCGAAGGCGCTGGAAAACGACCCGGCCCGCGCGATCGAGGTCGCCTGGGAGGCGGGGAGCAAGGCCGTCCACCCCGTCAAGCTCAAGGTGGTCTGCGCGGACAAACCGGGCCTCCTGGCCGACATCTCCCGCACGATCACCGCGAGCGACGTCGACATCCGGCGCGCGGTCGTCATGACCACCCGGGACCAGAGGGCGATCTGCGACTTCGAGGTGTCGGTCAACGACGCGCAGCACCTCGCGGCGCTCATCAAGTCGATCGAGAAGGTGAAAAACGTATACTCGGTGGAGCGAGGGAAGGGGTAGGCGATGCGAAAGACGGTTGCTACGGCTGCGGCCCCCGGAGCCATCGGGCCCTATTCGCAGGCGGTCCGGTCAGGCGGCTTCCTGTTCTGCTCGGGGCAGATCCCCCTGGACCCCGGTACGGGAAAGATGGTGGAGGGGGGGATCGAGGCGCAGACGGAACGCGTCCTGAAGAACCTGGAGGCGGTGCTGGCGGCGGGAGGCGCGTCGCTGGCGAAGGTGGTCAAGACCACCGTCTACCTGGCGGACCTGGGGGACTTCCCGGCGATGAACGCGGTCTACGGGAAGTTTTTTCCGGAGCTGCCGCCGGCCCGGGCCACCGTTCAGGCGGCGAAGCTGCCGGCGGGAGCGATGGTGGAGATCGATGCGATCGCAGAAACGGACTGATGCCGTCGTCAGACGGCCTTGACGACCCGGCCGGACTTGATGCACCGGGTGCAGACCTGGAGGTGCCGCACCGTGCCGCCCTGGATCGTCTTGACGCGCTGGATGTTCGGCTTCCAGACCTTCGGGGTCTTGTTGTTCGCGTGGGAAACGTTGTGCCCGAAATTCGGGCCCTTCCCGCAGATTGCGCACTTGGCCATGGCGTCCTCCGTAAAATTAACCTTTAACATTTACCATATCCCATGAACGGGATGCAAGATCAAAATCTTTTCCGGCCGCCCAGGAAGAAGGGGATGCGCCGATTCGCCCTCCTCCTTCTCGTGGTGCTGGCCGGGGGGGCGGCGCTCCCGCACCTGCTTGCCGGCAAGCTCCCCGCCCCGTCCCCGCCCCGGGCCGACGCGATTCTCGTCCTGACCGGAGACGAGAACCGGATCCCGGAAGGATACCGCGCATGGAAAGAGGGGAAGGCCAGGGAGCTCTACATCCTCGGGGCGGGGGAAGGCGCGAGGCTGGAAAAGGTACTGCCCGGAGGCCCGGGGATCCCCCCTTCGGAAGCCCGCAAGCTGCACCTCGAAGGGTGGTCGGAAAACACCCTGGAAAACGCCTATTCGGCGAAAAGCGTGATCGCGGAGCACGGGTTCCGGAAGGTGATCCTCGTCACGTCGGACTATCACGTGCCCCGGGCGTACCTGTCGTTCCGTACGATCCTGCCGAAGACGATCGCGATCGAGGTGATCCCGGTGCGGTCGGAGTGGCGGGAGCGGGGCGTCCTCTACCGCACGCTCCGGCTCTTCTTCGTGGAGGGCTGGAAATACTGGGGGTACCGGATCTTTCTGTACTGGGAGTAGGATTCAGGCGTCCGGGTTCCGGTGGAAGAACTCCGGGATCCTGGGCTCCCCCTCGATGCGGACGCGCCTCCCCTCGATCTTGAGCCTCCCCTGGAAGAACAGCCGGATCGCCATCGGGTAGATCCGGTGCTCCTGGACCAGGATCCGCGCCGCGAGCGACTCCTCCGTGTCGTCGTCGTATACGGGGACCGCCGCCTGGACGACGATCGGGCCGGAGTCCACCCCCTCGTCCAGGAAATGCACGGTGCACCCGGAAAACCGGACGCCGTACTCGAGCGCCTGCTTCGGCCCGTGCGTCCCCGGGAAGGAGGGAAGCAGCGCCGGGTGGATATTGAGGATCCGGTTCGGGAACGCCCGGACGAACACCGGGGTCAGCACCCGCATGAATCCGGCCAGGCAGACCAGCGCTGCGCCGCTCCCGCGGATCGTCTCCACCAGCTTCCGGTCGAACGCCTCCCGGCTGGGAAAGTCCGTGTGGCGGACCACCTCCGTGGGGATGCCGTGCTTTCTGGCGCGCTCCAGGCCGTAGGCTTCCGGCTTGTTGCTGATCACGATCCCCACGCGGCAGGGGATCTCCCCGCGCAGGGAGGCGTCGAGGATCGCCTGCAGGTTCGAGCCGCTCCCCGAGACGAGAACGGCGATGACCGGCTGCTCGCTCATCCCTTCCCTCCTTGCAGCAGGACCCGGGCCGGACCTTTCCGCCCCTTCCGGATTTCACCGATGCGCCAGGACGGCTGGCCGGATCCCCGCAGGATCCGCGCCGCCCGGTCGGCGTCCGCGCCCCGCACGACGAGCACCATCCCGATCCCCATGTTGAAGGTGCGGAAGGCCTCCCCCTCCGGGAGCCTCCCCGCGCGGACCAGCGTCCCGAACACCGGCGGCATCGGCCAGCTGCCGGTCCGGACCACGGCGGCGAGCCCGTCCGGCAGCGTCCGCGGCACGTTCCCCGGGATCCCGCCCCCCGTGATGTGCGCCATGGCGCGGATCCTCACTTTCCGGGCAAGCGCCAGCACCGGGCGGACGTAGATCCGCGTCGGGCGCAACAGCTCTTCGGATACCGTCGATCCCCATTCCGGCATGCGCGAGCCGGCCTTCTTCCCGAGGAGATCGAAGACGATCGCGCGCGCCAGCGAGTACCCGTTGCTGTGCAGTCCCGAGGAGGGAAGGCCCAGCAGGACGTCGCCCGGGCGCACGGTGCGGCCGTCGATGAGATCGCTCCGGTCGACGGCTCCGACCGCGAACCCCGCAAGGTCGAATTCCCCGCGGGCGTACACGGACGGCATCTCGGCGGTTTCGCCGCCCAGGAGCGCGCAGCCCGCCTGCCGGCAGCCTTCGACGATCCCCGAGACGACCGCCGCACCGTCCCGCGCCGACAGCTTTCCCGTCGCGTAGTAGTCGAGGAAGAAGAGGGGCTCCGCGCCGTGGACCAGGATGTCGTTGACGCACATCGCCACGAGGTCGATGCCGACCGTGTCGAGCTTCCCGGCCATGGCGGCGACCTTGACCTTCGTCCCCACGCCGTCGGTCCCCGACACGAGGACGGGGTCGCGGTACCTGCGGGCGGGGAAGCGGAAGAAGCCGGCGAACGAACCGATGTCCCCCAGCACTTCCCGCCGTTGGGTGGAGCGCACCATGGGCCGGATGAGGGAGACCATCCGGTCCCCTTCGTCGATGTCCACTCCCGCGGTTTTGTAGGTCACCGGTTTCTTCACGGCGGCTCTCCCCCCGGAAATCCGTTTCCCTGTTACTTGTAACGTAACCGGCCATGGTAATGCCAATGATTTTTCCCCGCTCATCCGTTAAGATAGTCCCGGTCGATGCACGGGCCTCCCGGGCGGTTTTCCGGAGGGAAAAGGAAAGGGGAGAAGATGACGATCATCGCCTGGCGCCGGCTGCTGCCCGCGCTTCTTTTTTTGCCCTGCCTGCTGGCGCTTCCCGCGCCCCCGGCGAGGGCGGATGCGTCCGGCTCGCTTGCCGCCGCCGGATGGGAGGAATCCACCCCCGGGAGGTGGACCCGCCTGGCGGAGCGGAAGGCGGAAGCCAGGGGCAAGACGCTCTCGGCCGAGTTCGTCCTTTCCCCCGGTAGCGGCGTGGCCTGGGAAAAGAAGGGGAGTTGGACGCCGGGCCCGGAAAACACGCTCTCGTTCGAATTCGCCTGCGACGGCACGAATCCCTCGTCGAACGACTACGAGGAAACCCAGGCAAGCTTTCCCGTCTTCGTGACCGCGGTGTTCGGCGGGGACTCGGAGGAGGTTCCCTTTGGGAAACGGATCGCGGGGTTCTTCCGGAAGCTGTGGCACGGCTTCCCGCCGGCGGGTATCCGGATGACCTATGCCGTCGGCAACCGCGTTCCCGTCGGGTCGATGTACCGGCTGGGCGACGGGCAGACCGTGTTCCTCCTCGCCGGCGAGGAGGAGAAGGGGAAAACGATCCAGGCGAAAAGGAACCTCAAGGAGGACTTCATCGCCGCCTACGGACGCCCGCCCAAGGGGCCCGTGACCCGGATCGTCGTCGGCGCGCAGCGCCCCTCGAAGGAAAAGGGAAACCTCAAGGGCCGCGTCATCCTCACCCTGCCGTAAGGCCCCGGACCCTTCCCGGATTTCCGCTTCGGGGGCTATTCGTACCGGAGCGCCTCGATCGGGTCCAGGCGCGACGCCTTGCGGGCCGGGTAGAAGCCGAAGAAGATCCCCACCGCGGCGGAGAACCCGAAGGCCATGGCGATCGCGCCGGGCAGGACGACCGTCGACCATTCGGCGAAGTACGAGATGAGCTTCGATCCCCCGACCCCGGTCAGGATGCCGATGGCCCCGCCGGTCAGCGCCAGCACCACCGCCTCGATCAGGAACTGGAGGAGGATGTCCTTCTCCCTGGCCCCCACCGCCATCCGGATCCCGATCTCCCGGGTGCGCTCCGTCACCGAAACGAGCATGATGTTCATGATGCCGATCCCTCCCACGAGGAGGGAGACCGAGGCGATCGCCCCCAGCAGGAGGCTCATGACCCGGGTGGAGGCCTCCGCCACGGAGAGCATCTCGGACAGGTTGCGGACCGAAAAGTCGTCTTCCTGCCCGCGGCCGATCCGGTGACGCTGCCGGATCAGCTCGACCGTCTGGGTTTCCGCCTGCTGGATGCTGTCCGCGTCCGTCGCCTGGACGAGGATCGCCCCCACGGTGCCGATGTGCGTGGTCCCGAAGAGCTTCTTCTGGGCGGTGGTGATCGGGACGACCACCGTGTCGTCCTGGTCCTGCCCCTGCATGGATTGCCCTTTCGACTCGAGGACCCCCACGACCGTGAACGGGACTTTCTTGATCCGGACGATCTTCCCGATGGGGGATTCCCCCCCGAAAAGGTTCCGGGAGACCGTCTGGCCCAGCACGGCGACCTTGGTCGACGCGTCCACGTCCTCGGGGCCGAAGGTGCGGCCTTCCGCAAGGCCCCATTCGCGGATGGCGAAATACTCGGGCGTCGCCCCCTGGATGATCGTGCTCCAGTTCATGTTCCCGTAGACCACCGGCGCGGCGGAGCGGGTGGTGGCGGCGGCGTAACGGACCGCGGAGAGCTCCCTGCCGATCGCCTTGTAGTCCGACATCGTGAGGGTGGGCGTCCCGCCGAAACCCGACCGGAGCCCTCCCGAAGTGGTGCTCCCCGGGATGACGAGAATGAGGTTGGAGCCGATGGAGGCGATCTGCGCGGCGATCCTCTCGTTCGCCCCGGCGCCGACCGCCACCATGGCGATCACGGCGGCCACGCCGATGATCATCCCGAGCATCGTCAGGCCCGAGCGCATCTTGTTGGCCCGCAGCGACCGGTAGGCGACTTTCGCGGCGGCGAGCAGGTTCACGTCTTCCGCCCTTTCCCGTAGATCACGCGGTCGGCGACGGGCTCGTCCTGGATCAGCTGCCCGTCCCGGAACCGGAGGACCCGCTTGGCGAACCGGGCGATGTCCGGCTCGTGGGTCACGAGCACGATCGTGATCCCGCGTTCGTCGTTCAATCCCTGGAAGATCCCCATGATCTCGTCGCTCGAGGCGGTGTCGAGGTTGCCCGTGGGCTCGTCGGCCAGGAGGAGCGAGGGGGTGTTGACGATCGCCCGCGCGATGGCGACGCGCTGCTGCTGGCCGCCGGACAGCTGGGAGGGGAGGTGGTGCGACCGCTCCTGCAGGCCGACCGCCCGGAGGGCATCGAGAGCATGCGCCCTGCGGGCGGCCGCCGCGATCCCGTCGTACACCATCGGGAGCTCGACGTTTTCCTGCGCGTCCATCCGGGGGATCAGGTTGTAGCTTTGGAAGACGAACCCGATCTTCTTCCGCCGGATCCGGGCGAGGGCGTCCTTGTCCAGCTCCTTCACGTCTTTCCCGTCCAGCCGGTACGCCCCCTCCGTGGGGCGGTCGAGGCAGCCCAGGATATTCATCAGCGTGGACTTCCCCGACCCGGAGGCGCCCATGACGGCGACGAACTCCCCCGTCCCGATCGCGAGGGAGACGTCCTTAAGGGCCTCCACTTCCACCTCGCCCAGCCGGTAGACCTTGCGAACGCGATCGACCTCGATGACGGGAACGGCCACGATTACCGGAACCCCCGCATCCCGATGGGCGAACCGCCGGCGGGGGACGCGCCTGCGGCGCGGACCTCCTCGGTGATCAGCGCCTCCCCCTCCTTCAGGTTCCCCTCGGCGAGCTGGGTGAACGTCCCGTCGCTGATCCCGGGCTTCACGGGCACCGCCTGCGGCGTTCCGTCCTTGCCGAGGATGTAGACCCGCGCTCCGCCCGCATCCTTCCGGTCCGCCGCCTTCCCTTCGGGCCTGCCCTTCCCGGACGGGCGGTACCGCAGCGCCGCGTTGGGGATCTTCAGCACCCCTTCGACGGTCCGGGTCAGGATCGACACGTTGGTCGTCATCCCGGGCTTGAGCAGCATCTCCTTGTTGTCCACCGCGATGACGACGTCGTAGGTCACGACGTTCTGGGTGATGATCGGGGAGTTGCGCACCTGGTGCACCATCCCCGTGAAGGTCTTTTCCGGGTAGGCGTCCACGGTGAAGTTGGCCGTCTGCCCCACCTTCGCGTTCCCGATGTCGGCCTCGTCGACGTTCGTGTCGATCTGCATCTTCGTCAGGTCCTGCGCGATGGTGAACAGGGTGGGGGTCTGGAAGCTGGCCGCCACCGTCTGCCCGACGTCCACGTTCCGCGATACCACGGTGCCGTTGACCGGGGAGTAGATCGTGGTGTAGCCGAGGTTCGCCTCCGCGACGGAGAGCGCTCCCCTGGCCTGCTCCACCTGGGCCGCCGCCGACTGGACCGCCGCCTCCGCGGCCTCGTAGTCGGTCTGGGAATTGTCCACGTCCGCCTGGGAGACGAACCCGTCCCGGATGAGTTCCTTGTTGCGCCGCAGCGTCCGAAGGGAATTGGCCGCGGTCACCTTCGCTTTTTCCAGGTTCGCTTTCGCGTTGTCCAACCCCCCCCGGGACTGCCGGACGGAGGCCTCGAAGAGCCGCGTATCGATCTGCGCGATCGGCTGCCCCTTTTTCACCTGGGAGTTGAAGTCGACGAAGATCTTGCTGATCGTGCCCGACACCTGGCTTCCCACCTGGACGGTGGTGACCGCGTTCAGGGTCCCCGTTGCGGACACCGACTGGGTGATATCGCCCCGCTCCACCCGGGACGTCTTGAAGGGCGGGGCCTTCTGGTTCTTCGCAAGGTACAGGTAGGCTCCCCCGGCCGCGAGCAGCACGGCCGCGAGGATGAAGGCGATCGTCTTCTTCATCGGGATCCCTTCCACGCCAGCGTATCGATGGTCTTGTCGTCGATCGTAAGCCCTTGCCGCTCCAGGAGCTCCCCCGTCGCCTTCCAGAGCTGGGTGACGGCGCCCTGGTAATCGGCGCGCGCCGCCGCAAGGGTCTCCCTCGCGGTGGTGAGGTTGGCCTCCGCATCGAGCACGTCCTTGCTTACCGCCAGCCCCACCTTCTGTCTCTTGATGAAGGAGTTGAGCCGCGCCTCGCCCAGGGCCACCCCTTTTTGCGCCGATTCGATCTGGCGGTAGGCCGTATCCAGCGCCCGGATCGCCGTGCGCACGTCGAGCCGGATCGAATCCTCCAGGCTCCGGATCCGGGCGTCCGCCTGGCGGGCGCGCAGCCGGCTGGCGGCCAGGGCGGCCTCCGCCGCGTCGTTGCCGATCGGATAGGAGAAGGACAGCCCCACCGACCAGAAGGGGGTCCTGGCCGATGCCAGGTCGGAGATGGCGTCCGGGTAGCCCGACCCCAACGCCTCGAGCCCCGCGCTGCCGGTCAGTCCCAGGGAGGGAAGGGCGGCGTTCCCGGCGACCCGGGTGTTGAACTCCTGCGTCTTGAGGTCCACCTGCGCGATCCGCAGGTCGGGACGGGTCGCAAGCGCGGTTTTCATGGCCTGCTCTTCCGTGATCCCGACGGGCTCGGCCTTCGGCGCGTCGGCGGGAAGCAGGTCCGACCCGGGCGGATACTGGATGGTCGCCCGCAGCCGGTCGGACGCGTCGCGGACGTTTTTCTCCGCCGTCAGAAGGTCGACTTCCCGCTGCGAGAGCCCGAACTCCGAATCGAGCAATTCCACGGAGGCCAGGACCCCCGCGCGCACCCTCGCCTGGTTGCCCGCCTCCAGTTCCTGCGCCACGGCCAGGGCCGCTTTCCGCGACTGGAGGTTCTCGCGGGCCTTGATCAGGGCGAAGTACTGGTCGCGCACGGCGGCGGTGGTGGTGTTCGCGGCGTTGCGCCATTGAAGGAGGGAAGACTCCTTGCCGAACGAAGCGACGGTGATTCCCTGCTCCGTCACCTCCTTCCCGAATCCCTGGAGGAGCGGCTGGGTCACCGTCAGGGACAGTTTCGGCTCCACGAACGAGGTGATGGAGGTCCCCTGCGTCGTTATCGAACCGACGCCCAGGCTGGACCGGCTCCACAGGTTGGTGAAGGCGGCGGAAGCCGTGGCGCCCGTGGAGAGGAGAAAATCGGTGGAAAAGTTGGCGTCGAAGAACCGCCTGCGCTCCATCAGCGACCCGGAAGTGTCGAGCGGGGCGTCTTCCCCCCGGTGGTCGACGAGCGCGCCGAGACGGGGATTGTAGATTCCCCGGGCCTTCCGGATGTCCGTGTCGGAGATCGCGGGGTTGTACGTCTCGACCCGCAGATCCAGGTTCTTTTCGACGGCGCTGCGCACGGCCTCGTCGAGCGAGACGGGGACCTCTCCGGCGAACGCGGGCAGGGAATACACAAGCAGCACGGCGGCAAAAAACAGGCGGAATGTGACCGTACGGACCTCCCGATGTCGCCGGATTGGCGGAATAGGCCCTTCCATTGTATTCACAAGACTCCCCCGAGTACAGAGACGGGGAAGAGCGCCGCACGGTCCCACTTTCATGAAAACCCGAAGTGGCGTAAAATGTTTCGTCGAATATAAAACACCGGGGAGGGACCCGTTGCGAAGAATCGCCTTAATCATTGCCGTCGCCGTGCTGACCTGCGGACTTGCCGTCGCCGCGGAACCCGTGAAAAAAGGAGGAACGCCCGTGGTGCTTCTGGAGACCAGCATGGGGAACATCAAGGTGGAGCTTTATCCCGACAAGGCGCCGATCTCGGTGAAGAACTTCCTCGTATATGTCAAGGAGGGCCATTACGACGGCCTGATCTTTCACCGCGTCATCCGCAACTTCATGATCCAGGGAGGGGGATTCACCCCGGAAATGAAGGAGAAGCGCGCGGCCCATCCCCCGATCAAGAACGAGGCGGGCAACGGTCTCAAAAACGAGCGTGGCACGCTCGCCATGGCGAGGACCGCGGTGGTCGATTCGGCCTCGGCGCAGTTTTTCATCAACGTCGTGAACAACGAGTTCCTGAACCATGCCAACGAAACCCCCCAGGGATACGGATATGCCGTGTTCGGGAAGGTGATCGAAGGGATGGACGTCGTCGACAAGATCCGTAACGTCCCGACCGGCACCGTCAGGATGTTCCAGGATGTGCCCAAGGAGCCCGTCGCGATCCTCAAGGCATCGGTGGTTCGCCCGTAAGATCGGCCGGGGTAACGTGGAAACGGCTCCGTTGCCGCGGAAGCGCATGCGGGAACGGGGGTCGGAGAGCCAGGGAAACTAACGCGTTTTCCTTCCTTGGATGGAATTCGCTTTTGGACGGAGAATTACGAAACCGAAATAAGACTCCCGCCCCTACGTTTTATTCGTAACAAATCCCAATAATTAAAATTCAATAATCTACTTATATTTTCACTACATACGTGTGCTTTCAAGGGCCGGCACGGTATCGCTGCGTTTGGCATTAACCGTGAAATAACCCCTTCCTGGAGTCTGCAGCGTAAATATCCGGCGGTTCCGGCAGCGAAAGGAAAATAATAATGGCGCGTAACGGTTTCAAACTCTGGGTCGGTATGGCGGCACTCTTGTGTTGCTTTGTGCTTATCGGGTGCGGCGGAGGCGGAGGGGACGAGAGCGCTCCCCAGTCCACCCCCACCCCTGGATCTTCGGCCCCCACTTTGGCATGGGATCCCCCGACGACCTTCCAGGACAACACCGCCATGGATCCGTACCGCGAGCTGGATTATTACGAGATCTATATGCGGAGCGATGCGAACTTCACCGACAATGAAGCGCCGGTCGCCCAGGTGGCCGCCATAACGAACGTCCTTGCGGCGGACGGCAAATCCCTCCAGCAGGAACTGACCACCGGCTTCTCGCTGGAAAACCTTCTTCCGTTCACGCAGCCCGGAGCGGTCTATTACCTGTGCGTCAAATCGGTCGGGGTGGACGGCCTGAAGTCCGATTTCTCGGTCCCTGTCGCCTGGAGCCTGTCATAAGCAAAAAACCGAAAAGGAGCCACTCGTGAAGGCAAGAAACATCGTCCTGCCTGCCGTCCTCATCCTGGCATTCGCAGCGCTGTCCCCCGTCCGCGCACTGGCGGAGACGTTAGCCTGGGACGCGGTGACCACGTACACGGATGGTTCATCCATCGGCTCCACGCCGGTCACCTACACGGCGGTATGGTCGACGAGCTCCAGCCTTGCCTCCCCCGCAACCCTGGCCGCTTCGATCTCCGCGACATCGACCGCTTTCAGCATCGCGACGGCCGGTATGCCGAGGGGAAGCACCGTCTATTTCGGAGTCAGGGCCACCGTGAACGGCGTGACGTCCTCGTATTCCTCGGCCATGGCCTGGGCCGTGCCGGCGATCGCTCCGACCCTTACCCCGTCGTCCCCGACCAATTTGAGGCTTCAGTAAAAAAAAGAGGGAGACCATTCCCGGGCGGGCAGGGGCGGCCGATGGGCCGCCCTTGCCGTTTCGAAAAGGAAACGCCCGGCTGGGGGGGGCCGGCCGGGACTTTACTTTGTTAAGGTCCAGACGCCCAGGGAGGTTCTTGAAACTTTGATGTGAAGTACAGGGACGTTCTTTAAGTTTTTCAGAGATATAAAGAGGGAAAAACTTAAAGAACGTCCCCTACTGAAAGTTTCAAGAACGTCCTCTTACGAAAAGATTTGTGAACGTCCCCCGGAGGAAGTTTTTCACGTACTTGGCGTAAAAGTAAAGTCCCGGGCACCCCCAGCTGATTTGAAAAGGAAACGCCCGGCTGGGGGGGGCCGGCCGGGCGCTTCAGCGCGCAGATGCGTGGGGGTTTATGCTCCGGAAGGTCCGGAGGAGGGGGGGCCCCCGCATGGTGCGTTTTCAGTGCGCGCTTAAAAACGTCTCCGCTTCGTCGATGTGGTGCTCCACCGGGAACTTTTCCGGCTTCACCAGCATGACCGGGCGTTTCGTGGTGAGCATCACCTTCTCGGCGACGCTTCCCATGAGGGCCTTGGACACCCCCGTGCGCCCGTGCGTGCTCATGACGATGAGGTCGACGTCCTCATCGTGTGCGAATCCCAGGATCGCCCCGTCCGCGGCTCCCTCCAGGATCACGGTGCGGACCTTGACCCCTTCCTTGGACGCCCGGGATGCTACCATGTTCAGGTAGGCCTTCGACTGGGCGGCGATTTCCTGAGCCGATTTCATCTCTTCCGTGACCCCGGCCTCGGGGACCGCGGCGAGCGGGACCTGCACGACCTCGAGAAGGACCAGTTCCGCGCCCGCTCCCCGGGCGATCTCTACGGCGTGGTTGATGGCGCGTTCCGCCAGCGCGGAGCCGTCGAGCGGGACGAGGATCTTTTTGTACATGCCCCTTCCTCCTTTTCCGGTTGCCGGATGCGGGTTGAAGGATCGACGGATGTATACAGTATACAGAATACAAAAAGGCTGTCAACACCGGAATTCCCCCTCGGGAATCCTTCCCCGCCATCCCCGCGGGCGGGGTAGAATGTCGGTTGAAACCATCGGCGGATCGGGACGTTATCGTGAGAGAGGCGCTGTGGTATACCGTGGCGCGCGAAATGGACGGGACGCGGCTGGACCGTTTCCTGCGGAAGGCATTGCCCGACCTTC
The DNA here is from genome assembly GCA_003105225.1 of Deltaproteobacteria bacterium. GTDB lineage: Bacteria > Desulfobacterota > Deferrimicrobia > Deferrimicrobiales > Deferrimicrobiaceae > FEB-35. Next base: position 12,479 of record PQAK01000075.1, read on the forward strand.
CGGCAAGGAGCGTCACGTTCGCGATCGGCGGGGGGGACGTTTCCGTGGAGGGGGAGCGCGCGAGGAAGGGCCGGATCCTCCGTGCCGGGGAGGTGGTCCGGGTCCGCAGGATCGCGGATCGGGAGGATTGGCTCCCGGTGCCGGGAGACCTGGCGGGCGCGAAGGTGCTATTCGGAGATGCCGACGTCGTCGTGCTGTCCAAGCCCGCGGATGTGCATACCGAGTCGCATCGGCCCGGGGAGAAGGGGACGCTGGCGGGATACCTTCTCTTCCGCTATCCGTCCGTCGCCGGGATATCGCGGGAGCCGGGGCTGACCCTGCTGACCCGCCTGGATTACGCCACGAGCGGCGCGGTCCCCGCGGCGCTGACCCCGGGGGCGTTCGCGTTTCTCCTGCGGGAGCGGGAGAAGGGGAGTATCGAAAAAACGTACGTCTGCCTCGTCCATGGGGCGCTGGAGAGGGAGATGTCCCTTTCCTTCCTGCTGGAGACCGAAGGGGGGGAGCGGGTCAGGGTGCGCAAGGACCGGAACGAGATGGACCCGCGCTACTGGACCGCCGTTGCGCCCGTGCGGCGGGAGGGAGCGTATACCCTCGTGCGGGCGCTCATCTCGAAGGGGAAGCGCCACCAGATCCGGGCGCACCTGGCGGCTGCGGGGTTTCCGATCGTGGGGGACCGGCGCTACGGCGCGGTTCCCCCGGAAGGGCCGGGGGCGGCGCGGCTCATGCTGCATGCCGAGGAGGTGCGGTTCGTCCATCCGGCGACGAAGGCGCTTTTACGGGTAGCCGCGCCCCTGCCGGCGGAATTCCGGATTACTTGATCGATTCGAGGCGGGATTCGAAATCCTGGAGCCTCTGGCGGTCTCCGGGGAGTTCTTCCTGGTATTTTTTATACAGCTCCAGGTCCCCGGGGTCCACGACGCGCGAACGGTACGGGTTCATCGCAAGGTTCTGCCGTTCCTCGACGAACCGGATCAGCTTCTCCTTGGCGGCGATCTTGGCGCGCATCTGCTCGACCTCGGACGATAGCTCCTCCCTATCCCGGGCGGCCGCCGCGCCGGGGTCTTCACGGGAAGGGGCGGGAGCCGTTACGGCTTCTCCGTTCGCGGGCCGCGCGGGGGCGGGGGGTTCCGCGGTGCGGGGCGCTTCCCGGATCACCCTCGTGGCTTTGCCGCGGAAGGCGGCGGGAACGCTCGAGAGGTCGTCGGTGAAGTGGACCGTCCCTGACGCATCCTCCCACCGGTAGATGTCGGCCCGGGAGTCGGCGGCGGGCAGAAGGAAAAGCAAAAGCAATAGCGAGGCGAGCGCGAGCGGCTTCACGGGGACAGGTACACCGTCAGGATGATGGCGATCGAGCCCGCCAGGAGGAAACCGATGGGGATCAGTACCGAAGCATCCATGCCAGTTCTGATAGTACAATAAGGATTTCGGGGAAAGCAACGGAGGGTGGGATGCGGGGAGAGGGCCTGGCGAAGGCGCTCTGGGTCATGTTCCTCTGCTGGTTCTGCTGGCCGTTCATCGGCGCCGCGGACCGGGCGGTTTCCGTCCTGGGGATCCCGTCCCTTTTCCTGTACCTGTTCCTGGGGTGGGCGGCGCTGGTCGCAGCGCTCGCTTTGGCCGCCAGGAGCCTGAAGGACTGAGCCGGGATGCCCGCGCCGCTGTTTTCCGAACCTGCCGTCCTCGCGCTGATCACCGCGTACCTGCTGGCCCTTTTCGGGATCGGGTACCTGGGAGAGCGGCGGTTCGCCGCCATCCGCGCGCGGGGGCTCGACCGGTACATCTACGTCTTCGCCGGCGGGGTGTACTGCACCTCCTGGACCTTCTACGGCTGCATCGGCAACGCCGCGGAATTCGGCGCCTCCTTCCTCGGGCTGTTCATCGGGCCGTCGGTTTTCGCCCTGGTCTGGTGGTTCTTTCTCCGGAAGCTGGTCCGGGTCTGCCGCGCGCACAACATCACCTCGGTGCCGGATTTCCTGAGCGTCCGGTACGGCGGGCACTCGTGGATCGGGCCGCTGGCCACGCTGCTCCTGGTCGTGGGAAGCGTGCCGTACATCTCCCTGCAGCTTCGGGCGGTCTCGATCTCGTTCAACCTGATCGCGGGGCCGTCGGCCGGGCATTTCGCGTTCGTGGAGCCGATGCTCCTGGTGTCCCTCTTCCTGGGAGTTTTCGCCCTGGCGTTCGGGAGCCGGTACCTCGATTTCACCCGCCCCCAGGGAGGGCTCCTCACGGCGGTGGCGGTGGAGTCCGTCGTCAAGATCGTGATCTTCGTCGCCGCGGGGCTGTTCGTCTGCTACGGCGTCTTCGACGGCATGGGGGACATCTACGGGCGCGTCCTCGCGCATCCGGAGTGGCGCCGCCTCGCCACGCTTTCGGAATCCCCCGGGAACGGCTACACCCGGTGGCTCGCCTACGTCGTCATCGCCGTCATCGACGTGATCCTCCTGCCGCGGCAGTTCCACATCTTCGTCGTGCAGAACGGCGACGAGAAGCACATCAAGACCGCGATGTGGATGTTCCCGCTGTACCTGCTCCTCATCAACCTCTTCATCATCCCGATCGCCTTCGGCGGGCTGCTGCTGGGGCTGCCGGCCTCCGCGGGCGACAAGTACATCCTGTCCATCCCGATGCTCGCCGGGCGGAAGGCGCTGAGCCTCGTCGTCTTCATGGGCGGGTTCTCGGCGGCCACCGCCATGGTGGTGGTCTCCTCCGTCGCGCTGGGGAAGATGGTGGCCAACAACCTCGTGATCCCCGCGATCCTGCGGCTCCGGAAAGGGTTCCACGCCTACGGCACCCTCCTGGCGGCGGCCCGCGCCTCGATGCTGATCGTCATCGGGCTCGGGTATCTCTACGCGACGCTCATGTCCCGCAACATGGTCCTGATGGAGATCGGGATCATCTCCTTCGTCGCGGTCGCGCAGTTCGGGCCCGCGGTCTTCGGCGGCCTCTACTGGAGGCGCGCCGGCACGCGCGGGGCGATGCTGGGGATCAGCATGGGGTTCGCCGCCTGGTTCTACACCCTCGTGCTTCCCGCGATGGTCAAGGCCGGGCTCGTGGGAGGAGACATCCTCGCGCGCGGCCCGTTCGGGATCGCCGCCCTGATCCCCACGAAGCTGCTGGGAATGGAAGCGGTCGATCCGGTCGGCAACGCGGTCTTCTGGAGCCTGTTCCTGAACTGCCTGGGGTTCGTCGCGGGCTCCTGGCTCGTCGATCCGACGCGGGAAGCGGCCCGCCGGTTCGAAAGCCTCCATGCGCTGGCGCCCGCCGAACGCCTCGTGCCGCCGGCCAAATTCCCCCCGGCGGCGCAGCCCGGGGCCCACTACCTCTCCCTGGAGGAGGTCGAGGAGGTGGTCACGCGGTACGCCGGCCACGAAAAGGACAAGGAGGTCGAGGAGGTCATCCGGGAAATCCGCGAGATCAAGAGCCGCGGGGAGACCCGCGAGGCCGTGATCCGGCAGATGGACCTCCCCCAGCGGCTGGAAAAGATCCTCACCGGATCCATCGGCGTGATCGCCGCGAGGAACGTGCTCCGGGACATGCTCCCGCTTTCCCTTGCCGATGCCCGGACGCTGGTCGAGTCGTACCGGGAGATGGAGAAGGACCTGGCGACCACGCGGGAGGAGGTCAGCCACAAGGAGGAGGAGATCCAGGCGAAAGAGCAGTTCCTGGCCAGCGTCGTCCGGAGCATCGACGACGGCGTCGTCTCCTTCGACTTCGACGGCAGGATCATCACCGTGAACGAGGGGGCGTGCCGTCTCTTCCAGCGGACGGAAGGGGAGATGATCGGGCAGGATTTCAGCTTCCTCATCCGCGACACCGAGTACCGGGAGAAGCGGCGGATCATCGCCCGCTCTACTTACCGCACCGGGCACTGGCGGGGCGAGGTGGAGATCGCGCGCAGGGATGGCACGACCGCCGACGCGCTGCTGTCCTCCGCGAAGATCATCGACGAGCACGGGAAGCCGATCGGCTTCGTCTGCTCCTTCAAGGACCTGACCGACACCCGGGCGATGCAGCACAAGATGCTCCAGAGCGAGAAGCTGGCCACCCTCGGGCAGATGGCGGCGGGCGTGGCGCACGAGATCCGGAATCCCCTGGGATCGATCAAGATGAGCCTGCGGCTGCTGCGCGACGAGCGGCGCGGCGCGGAAGAGGTCGAGGTGGTCGAGCACATCCGGGACGCGGTGGGGTCGATGGAGGTCATCGTCAACGAACTCCTCGACTACACGAGGGAGATCGCCCTCCAGATGGACGACTACGACGTCTCGCGGATCGTGCAGGGGGCGGTGTTCGGCATGGAGGAGGACCGGAAACGGAAAGGGGTCGAGGTCTCCGTCGTCGGCGGCGACGGGGCCTGCACCGCGACGGTGGACGGCATCCGCATCAAGCAGGTGGTCACCAACATCGTCAAGAACGCCGTCGAGGCTGCGCCTCCGGGTTCGGGACGGGTGGAGGTCCGCATCGAAGGGAGGGACGGCTTCGTCCGCCTCGAGGTGTCGGACAACGGGCCGGGGATGCAGCGGGCCGAGAGGGACAAGGTGTTCCAACCGTTCTACACGACGAAGGCGCAGGGGGTGGGGCTCGGGATGCCCATCGTCAAGCGCCTGGTCGAGCTGCACGGCGGGGAGGTGCACGTGACGTCCGAAACGGGAAAGGGCACGGTCGTCTCGGTGAAATTGCCGAAGGTCCCCTTCGGGCCGGGAGGGGCGGGACGATGAACCGCAAGATCCTCCTGGTGGACGACGAAGAGATTTTCCTGAGGCCGCTCGCGAAGACGATCCTTTCCGCGGGCTTCCTCGTGGACACGGCGTCCTCGGTCCCGGAAGCGCGCGAGAAGCTGGCCAGCGACGAGTTCGACCTCGTGATCAGCGACGTCCGGATGCCGGGGATGGACGGGATCGCGTTCACGCGGGCCCTCCACGAGGAGTTCCCCGATCTGCCCGTGATCCTGATGACCGCCTACGGCAGCATCCGGACCGCCGTGGACGCGATGAAGGCGGGGGCGGGGGACTACCTGCTGAAGCCTTTCGAGCCGGACGAGATGCTGCTCCTGGTAAGGCGGACGCTGGAGATCCACGACCTGCGCGTCGCGGACCAGTACCGGACCGCGAAGAACCAGGAGACCTTCGAGTTCCGGAAGACGGTCGTCTGCGAGCGCGG
>PQAK01000076.1 GCA_003105225.1 Deltaproteobacteria bacterium
AACACGAACTGCACCTCCTGCCATGCTCGCCCGCCTTCGGGGACGTCGTTCCCGAACGTGGCCGGCCGGCACGGGGAGCACAACGCGCTCTCCGGAGTGACCGGGGTCTGCGCCACCTGCCACACGATCGCCCCGAGCGCAACCGATAATACCCACTACAACCACGCCAACGCGCGGCCGGGGAAGAACGCGCTGCGGGTATCCCCCGGCGAGGCGGTCGTCCATGCGGCGTACGACGCAAGGTCCGGCGCGGCTTCGTTCAACGCCACGGCGCTCACCTGCTCCAACGTGAGCTGCCATGGGGGCCAGACGACCCCCAACTGGCAGACGGGCACGCTCGACGTGAACACCCAGTGCACGAACTGCCACGTGCGGGGCACATCGGCGGGAACGCCGCAGTACAACAGCCCCTACTCGGGCGAGCATGACCGGTCGAACCACGTATCCGCCGGGTGCACCGCCTGCCACAATACGACGAAACTTGCCGACCCGGCCGTCGGGAAGCATTTCCTCAACCTGGGCACCCCGGCCCTCGAAACGAGGGCGTCGGTGACGATCGGGGGGACCGGGACGCAAATCCCTGAAGGAAGCTACACCCCCGGAGCGACCGTGGGGACGGGAAGCTGCGATCCCAGCTGCCACGGCCGGGAGAACTGGTAGGAAAGCGGGAATCCTTCCGCGCACGGCGGCGCGGGAGCGGTCGACGGGGACCCCGGCCGGAAACGGCCGGGGTCCCCTGTTTCCGGCTGCACGAGTCCATTCTCCGGCGCTTCCCGCCGGTTATTCCGGTCCGCCGGAAATTTGTTTGAAACCATTCGGCGCGAACGATAAACTTATGCAGGAGTACATTGCATCCCGCGGCACCGCGGTTCGTCGCGCTTTGACGAAGATCTTCATTCCTTTGCCCGTGCAGCATGCGAACGGAAAACGTCAACACGTAAACAGGAACGGTTGATGATTGACGCGGCCTAGCTGACGGCTGGAAAGATCTCCACCAAATAAAACGGATCGGGGGTTCGCGATGGGATATTCGAATGCGGGAGGATGCCCCGAAAGGCGGACGACCCTGCTTTTCGTCGCCGCCCTGCTCCTCCTGGCGGTAACGTATCCGGGTTCCTCGCAGGCCACTGACCTCCGCCTTTCTTCGAAGACCTACCTGCTCTACTACGAAAGGGACGTTCCCGGCGGCGAGACCCAAAAGTTCGCCCCCTTGTACGAATATCTCTCCGCCGATGCGATCAACATCTCGGGGAGTTCCTTCTCCTTCCATTTCTACGGCTGGGGCCGCCAGGACCTCCAGGATGATACGGGCACCGGCGACAGGACGGGGGAGCTGGGAAGCGCCTACCTGCAGTACCTCCACCCGACGGGGGGCGGGGAGATGCGGCTGGGGCGGTTCTTCCTGACGGAGGGCGCGGCCGCGGAGATCATGGACGGCGTCTTCCTGAAGGCCCGCACCCCGCTGGGGCTGGGAGTGTCGGTCTTCGGCGGGATTCCCGTGGAGGCCACCATCACCTCGACGGAAAAGGGGGACTCGATCTACGGCGGACGGGTCTTCTACGCCAGGCCCGGGGTCACGGAGATCGGGGTGAGCTACCTGCAGGAGAAGGGGCAGTTCCAGGGGAAGGACCGCAAGGAGATCGGCGGGGACCTGTGGCTGCGCCCGTTCGCGGCGGTGGAGCTGATCGGCCGGGCGAGCTACAACGATGCCACCCGCGCCCTGGCGTACCAGCGCTACCTGCTCCGGGTGTCGCCGGTGGCCCGCGTCGACCTGTCCGTCGGCTACGAGGCGTACAAGTACAAGGATTACTTCCAGACGGCCCTGAACCCGGTGTTCCTGTTCCCGACGATCGACAACAACGACAAGGTGCAGACGATCTTCGCCGCGCTGGACGTGGAGGTGGTGAAAGGCCTGACGTTGACCCTGGGAGGGAAGAAGATCCGGCATGACACGGAGGATCCCGGTGACGCCACCCGCGGGGAGGGGGGGCTGAAGTACGTCTACAACAACCTCCGGGACGCGGCCGGCGTTTCGGCCGCCGTGGTCACGGCCGACCTGGACGAGAACGCCTACCAGGAGTTCCGGGGGTACGCCACGTATTCCCCCGGGAAGTGGCGGTTCGCGCTGGACGGGCTGACGCACCGGTACAAGGAGGCGATCGTCGGGGTCAAAAACGCCTACCAGGTCGTGGGCTCGGCCGGATACCGGCTGTTCGAGGTCCTCCAGCTCTCGGGCGACCTGACGTACACGAAGAGCCCCCAGTTCGAGGAGGACTACGCGGGTTTGGTCCGCGTTTCCCTCGACTTGAGCACGTCGACGGAAGGCGGCAAGCGCAAGGCGGGGGCCGGTAAAGATACGGGGACCGCGGCGGCGGCCCCCCAGCCGAGCGCACCGGCGCCCGCGCCTGCGACGCCCCCGGCGCCCGCCCCTGCGGCGCCCCCGCAACCCGTCCCTGCGCCGGTCCCGTTGCCCGTCCCGGTTCCGACCGTCAAGCCGCCGGAGGAAAAGGGGAAGGCGGCCGCCGTCGACCCGGTGGCGGCCACGCTCGACCGGATGGCCGCGGACATCAAGGCGAAAATCCCGGGCGCCCGCGTCGTCCGGAAGGGAGAGATCCTCGATCTCACCCTGCCGTCGGATCTCGTTTTCGACGTGGGGAAGGACGAGGTGAAGACCTCGGCGCGGCGCACCCTCGCTTCGGTGGCGGAGATCCTGAACCGGCATCCGGAAACGCTGGTGACGATCGAGGGCCATACGGATTCCAAGGGGACGGCGGAATCCAACCAGGCGCTCAGCGAGAAGCGCGCCCGGCGCGTCTTCGACATCCTGGTGAAGGACGGCGTCCACGCCCTGCGGCTGACGATGCGGGGGTACGGGGAACTCGTTCCGGTCGCCGACAACGCGACGCCGGAAGGCCGCCGGGCCAACCGGCGCGTCCAGATGAAGATCCGCCCGGATGCCAATCTGAAGGCCCGGCAGGGCCAGGGGAGATAGGGATGGGAAAAACCGTGCGACGCGCAGTTCCAGGGATCGTTATCGGAGCGGTCCTGGCCGTCCTGATCGCGGGGTGCTCCGCAATCTCGCAGGCGCCGTCCGTGCCTCCGAAGCACCCGGAGGACCTTGCGGGGTGGACGCAGGTCGACTGCCGTGAATGCCACTCCGACGTCTCCACGGGGGCGCTCAAGCCCTACGCCTCCTTCCGCCATTCCACGGCGTTCGTCCGGAACCACGGGTTGTACGGACGGCAGGGGCAGAACCTCTGCCAGTCGTGCCACGGCCCGTCGTTCTGCCAGGGCTGCCACGCCCGGAAAGAGGAATTGAAGCCCAGCACGCGGATGGGGGACCGTCCCGACCTGTCGCTGCCGCATCGGGGCGATTACATCGTGCTGCACCAGCTGGACGGGAGGATGGACCCCGGGTCCTGCTTCCGGTGCCACGGCAACAAGAATGACGCCCGGTGCCGGGCCTGCCACCGATAAAGGGACAGGCGGGGAACGCATTGCGGTATCCGAAGAGGAGAGAGACGATGACGGGACTCCGGAGTCTCCGGCCGACTGGGCTTTGGGCGGTATGGATCGTGTTGGGGGCATTCCTTGCCGCGGGGTGTTCGACGAGCACCAATTCCGGCGCGAGTCTCGTCACGCCGCAGGGGAACCATCCGCCGGGATTCCTGTCGACCCATCCCGCATTCGCCGTGTCGGACGTCACCGATTGCACCCCCTGCCACGGGGGCGACCTGACGGGCGGGATCGCGAACGTGAGCTGCTTCACGGCCGCCTGCCATCACGGCACCATCGCGAACTGGGCCGATCCCGCGGTCCACGGGGCCTCGGCGAAGCGGGCGCCCGGCGCGTCGGGATTCGCCTCGTGCAGGATCTGCCACGCAGCCGATTTTTCCGGCGACGGCGCAGGGGTCGCCTGCTCCGACTGCCACGGGGTCCCCGCCCCGCACCCGGCCGCTCCGTGGCGCGCCGCCGCTCCGGCCCCCACGCACACGAACACGGACCCGGCGAACGCCCCGGTCTGCGCCGCGTGCCACTTCCCGGGTTCGCCGAACAACCCGGCAGGGCATCCCCCGTCTCCGGCGCCGGCGGGAACGTCCCCGGGGTGCTTCAACAGCACGCTCTGCCACGGGGCGGAATCCGCGCCGCACCTCCTCGGCGCGACCTGGCGCGACCCGACGAGCGCCTCGTTCCACGGCCTGACGGCCAAGCAGGATCTCGCCTTTTGCCAGACGTGCCACGGGACGCCCGGGACGACCCTGTTCGACGGGGGCTCGGCAACGACCCGATGCTCCGACTGCCACACGGCCGCCAAGGCGCACCCGACAACCTGGTACCAGGCGCCGGTGGCGACGTTCCCCGGCTACGTGCCGTCCCATCGCAACTCTTCGAGCCAGAGCACGACGTGCACCATCTGCCACGACTTCACGCAGGGGCGGACGGCGCCCGATCCTGCCGCGCCTTCCTGCTTCTCCGCCTCCTTCGGGAACGCGGAGCACGCGTCGGTCGCGTGCCACCCGGGGGGTCCCGGCGGGGCCAACCACGCCGTTCCGTTCCTCGCCGCGGCCCACACCCAGGCGACGCAGACCACCTTCACGAACGACTGCTCGAACTGCCACACGGATACCGCGACGTCGCCGGATGCGTCGCCCCCCGGCTGCCGGGTATGCCATGCCGCGGGATCGCCGCTGACGCTTACCGCCTGCTCCTCCTGCCACGCCAGCCCGCCGGGAGGCGGGACCGGTGCGGCGTATCCGAACATCGCGGGGGCCCATGCGGCGCACCTCGCGCTGAACGGGGCCGGAACGCCGGTGACGTGCGCCACCTGCCACAACGGCCTGGGGACCGGCAGCCAGGCGCATTACGACCGGGCCAATGCCCGTACGGGATCGAACGCGTTGCGGGTCCCTCCCGGCGACGTGGCGTTCGTGGCCACCTATGACGATGAGGCGGCGGGGGCGCCCGCCTTTACCGCATCGACGTTTTCCTGCGCCGGCGTGAGCTGCCACGGCGGGCTGGCCCGGTCCGGGGGAAATCCGGGAACGCCGCTCAACTGGCAGACGGGCACGCTCGACGTGAATGCCCAATGCACGAGCTGCCACGCGTCGGGCACGGCGCAGTTCAACAGCTACAACTCGGGCAGGCACACCAACGTCGGAGCGCATGTCTCCAACGGCTGCACGTCCTGCCACGACACCGCGCTGCTCGCGCCCGGGCATTTCACGAACCTCGCCACCGCGGCGTTCGAGCAGCTGCCGAGAAATACCGTTCGGACGGCCGTCCAGTACAACGGAACCACCTGCAATCCGGGCGCCGGCGGGATCACCGGGTGCCACGGCCAGGAAACCTGGTAGAAAGGAAGGAAATCGGGGAGGACCATCGGGGGAGCCGGCGGACCGGTGTATAGTTCGAGGATGGCCGGCAACATCGACAGGGAGAAAAAGCACCCGCTCCTGGGCGTGTATTCGGGTCTTGTTCTCACGATGCTCTTCTGGGGGAGCGCGTTCGTCGCCTCGAAGATGATGGTGTTCGACGTCCCGCCCGAAGTCGCGGCCGTCCTCCGGTTCGGCCTGGGCGCCCTCCTGATGATGGGGATCCTCTTCCGCCGGTCGGCGCAGCCGATCCCGCAACGGGAAGCGTGGGGGAGGACGGCCGCCGTCGGGCTGGTGGGCGTCGCCGCGTTCAACACCGCATTTTTCCAGGGGCTGGGGATGGCGCCGGCGTCGGACGCCGCCATGATCATCCCCACGCTTTCGCCCGTCTTCACCGCCGCCGCGGGGATGCTCTTCCTGGGGGAGCCGGTCCGCCTGCGCCGCGTGGTCGGCCTGGCCGTTTCCGTCCTGGGGGCGGCGGTCTTTTTCTGGGGAGTCCTCACGCACCCGTCGGGACAGTCGACGCGGGTCTACGGGGATATCATCCTGGTGGGCGCCGCCGGATGCTGGGCGGCGTATTCCATCGTCTCCCGGCCGCTCCTCGCGCGGATCGGCGCGCTTCCCGCCACCGCCTGGTCGATGGCCGTGGGGAGCGCGGTCCTGCTGCTCCTCTCCGCCCCGAAGCTTGCCGCGGTCCCCTGGACGAGGATGTCCCTCTCGTTCTGGCTCGTACTGGCCTACCTGGCCGTCTTCCCGACGGTGATCGCCTACCTGTTCTGGATGGAGGGGATCCGGGTGATCGGATCGGGGCCGGCGACCTCGTTCATGTTCCTTGCCCCGATATCCGCGTTGATCCTGGCCGCGCTGCTGTTGGGGGAACAGCCGACGCCCGTCCAGGGGGTCGGGGGCGCCGTGATGCTGTTCGGGGTGTGGTGGATCAACCGGAGCTGACGGCCGCCCCGCGCCGGGCTATCCGCCGAGGATCGCCCGCAGCCCCTCCACCAGCCGTCGCATCCCTTCGGCGGCGGTTTCCGGCGTGAGGCTGCCGTAGGCGATCCGGAGGCAGCACGCCTCCGTGATGCCGAACGTGCCTCCGGGGATGACGGCCACCCGGTGTTCGCGGATCAGCCGCTCGGTCAGGAGGAGGTCCCCCATCCCGGTGCGCACCTTCGCCAGGACATAAAACGCTCCCTGCGCCGGGGGGACCGTGAGGAGGCCGGGAAGGCTCGAGAGGCGGTCCATGACCTCGCGTCTCACCCGGTCGATGGTTTCCAGGCGCTCCCTGCAGTAGCCGCGTCCCGTGCGCAGCGCTCCCAGCGCGACCGCCTGGGAAACCGCGGGGGCGCATACGATCACCGTGTCCTGGATCTTCATCAGGTCGTCGAAGAGCCGCTCCGGGGCCACGAGGAACCCGACCCGCCAGCTCGCCATCCCGTACGCCTTGGAGAGGCTGTAGAGGGAGATCGTGTGCTCTCCCCCACCCAGGGAGCCGGGGGAGAAATGTTCCGCGCCGTCGTACGTGAAATATTCGTACGCCTCGTCGCTGATGTGGTAAAGCCCGCGGCGGGCGCACAGGCGGTTGATCTCCGAGAGCGTCTCCCTCGAATACACCACCCCGGTCGGATTGTTGGGCGACACCGTGACGACCGCGCGCGTCCTGGGCGTGAGGGCGGCTTCGATCGCGTCCACGCGCGGCCGGCAGGACTCGTCCGTCGGCACGCAGACCGCCCGGCAGCTTGCCAGCGCGATCGCCATCTCGTGGTTGAAATAGTAGGGGGTGAGAAGGATCACCTCGTCGCCCGGGTCGCAGATCGCCAGAACGGCGTTGAAGAACGCCTGGTTCGCGCCGGCGGTGACGAGGATCCTCCGCTCGAAGGGGGCGTCGATGCCGTTCTCCGCGCGGAGCTTCTCTTCGAAGGCCTTGCGGAGTTCGGGAAGCCCCGCGTCGGGCTTGTACGGGTGGCTGGCGGGCGACGATGCGAAGCCGCCCAGCACGCGCATCGCCTCGGGCGGGGGGCCGTAGTACGCCACTCCCTGGCCGAGGGAGACGGTTCCCGGGGTCTCCGCGATCCAGCCCGCCACCGTCGGGATGATGGGAAGCTGGACGCCGGCTGCGCGCCGCGAAGGATGGAAGGGATCCGGCATGCGGGTCATTCCCCTTCCGTTCCCTGCGCGGCCAGGATCCGCCGATCGAACGTCATCGTCTCCAGGTCGCCGTTGACGACCAGGTCCGCGCGCAGCTCCTCCGCCAGGCCGAGCGTGCGCTCGTACTTCCACCGGCTCCCGTGCAGGTCGGTGACGAAGAGGAACGTTCCCATGACGACGATTATAACCGGTCGGGGGGGCGCTCGATGTCGATGATCGTCACCTCGGGAGAGGCGAGGAAGCGCATCGCATCCGGAGGGGGGCCGTAGTACGCCACCCCCTGTCCGAGGGAGATCGTTCCGGGGGTCTGCGCGATCCAGCCCGCGTCTGTTGGGATGATGGGAAGCCGGACGCCGGCTGCGCGTGCGGAAGGGATATGGACCATCACCGCTCCGGGTCTCCAGCGCCGGCCTTCCGGCGATAAATCCCGATCCACCCCGTGATGAAACGGTTTTTCCAAATGATTTCCGATGATTTGAAGAAGCTGGCGGCTTCCGCCACGATGAATAATGATTTTCCTATTTGTTTTCGGATTCATGTGACGCAATTCATAAGAATAAAACGTAGTATGGGTAACCAGAAAGAGGGATCGATAATCCCCGATTTCGATGATTTACAACTCCATTTCGTGTGATTAATATCCCCGGAGGCATGGGCAGTGTCACATGAAGGGCGTCATGAACGGAAAGGAAAAAAAAGTGTTCTCTAAGGAAGCCCTGGCGAATATCACGAAAAAACATGGCAAATGGGTCAAAGGGCCGTTGGCCCAATGGCTTGTTAAAGTTCCCGAGAGAAAAAAGGGATTCCATACGGAATCCGGCATTCCCATCAAAGAGATCTTCACTCCTAAAGATATTAAAGAGATCGATTACATCCGCGATATCGGATTCCCCGGAGAATACCCATTCACGCGGGGTGTAAATCCCAGCATGTATCGTTCCCGGCCCTGGTCTGTGCGCCAGATCACCGGTCTGGGAGGTCCGGCGGAGACCAATGCCCGCATGCGGGAACAGTATGCTCAGGGAGTCACACGCATGGGCGGGATTCTGGACTGCAATATTTATGCGGCATATGTCGATCCAGACGATCCGGAGTTCGACCACCTGTATGGAATCGAATCCCTGGGGCGAACGGGTTACATTGCAACGAATTTAAGAGATTACGAAGAGCTCTACGAGGGGATTCCCCTTGACAAAGTCAGCGTGGCTTCCATGTTGGGACATTTCTCGCAGAGGGAGACCGGAATGATTTTTGCCTTGGCCAAGCGCCAAGGCATCCCCCTCGAGAAACTGAACGGCATTTCCCAGAACGACAGCATGCAGTTGTTCAACGGCAACTATTACCCCGCCTTCCCTCCCGAATACGAATTGACCTTGGCCCTGGACCTTGTTCGTTTCTGCAGCGAACACGTTCCCAAATGGAATTGCCTTTCCATGGCCGGCTACAACCGTCAGGAAGCCGGCCTCAATGCCTACCAGGAAATCGGAGTCACCATTGCCGATGCGGCCACTTTTATACAGGAAGGCATAAAGTTTGGAATCGACGCCGAGAAATTCGTGCCCATGATTTCCTTCCATTGGGGCTTCACAATGGATTTCTTCGAGCAGATCGCCAAACTTCGCGCCGCCCGGAGAATGTGGGCCATGCTGACTCGCGAGCGGTTCAGGATCAAGAACCCCGCTGCCTGGAAGATGCGATTTTACCTGGAAACCTCGGGTTCATGCCTGACAGCGCAGCAACCGTACAACAACATTATCAGGGTGGCGATTCAGGCGATGGGAGGGGTTTTGGCCGGTGCCAATGCACTTCACACGGCTTCCTTCGACGAAGCCCTTTGCGCCCCAACGGATTTCTCGGCCCAGTTGTCTCTCCGGACCCAGCAGATCATCGAACATGAAACGGGCCTTGCGGATGTCGTGGACCCTCTCGCCGGCTCCTATTATGTGGAGTACCTGACGAATGCCATCGAAAAAAGAGCCTGGGAGTACGTCGATAAAATCGTAGAGATGGGTGGCTCTATCGCAGCCATTCGAAAGGGATTCTTCTTCAGGGAGACGCAGCAGGCCTGCCTGGATATCCAGAACCAGGTCGAAAACGGCGATAAAGTCATCGTCGGCGTCAATCGTTTTCAGGATGAAGAGAAGATAAAACCATCGCTGTACAGAGGATCGAAAGAAGCCATCACTCAGGCGCTGGCTCGCCTTCAGCAGGTAAAGAAAAACCGGGATCATGAAAAAGTGTCGGCGGCGCTTCATCGTTTGCAGGAAAGGGTGAGGGAAGGCGGCAGGGGATCGATGGAAGCGACGATCGCATGCTGCGAGGCCTATTGCACCTTCGCCGAGATGAACCGGGCCGTCAAGGAAATATGCGGTGTTTATTCCCTGGCGGGGGATTCCATCCTAAGCCGATAGGAAAGGGCTGGAGGATTGAAAAACAAGGTCATGGAAACCATTCAGCGAACAAGGTGAGGTCCATGAAAAGGTCGAATAGAAAAATCAGGGTCCTCATCGCCAAATGCGGCCGGGATGGGCATAGCCGTGGGGCGACGGTCGTCACCGCGGCGTTAAGGGACGCCGGCATTGAGGTCATTATCTTGGGAATGCACCGGACGCCCGAGGAAGTCGTCCATGCTTCCATTCAGGAAGGTGTGGATATCATCGGCTTGAGCCAGATGGATGGAGGCCACATGGCAATATTCAGAAACGTAGCCGGCCTGCTTCGAGAAAGGGGGGGGAAGGATATACTTTTGATGGGCGGAGGAGTGATCCCCGAAGATGAAATGGCGGAGCTCAAGAGGGAGGGCGTAGACGAGCTTTTCGGCCCGGGAACCCCGCTGAAAGAGATTGTCCGGTACGTCAAGGATAGCGTTCGGCAGTGACCTCTTCCACTGGAATGCAAGCGTGCGCGGAAAGGCGACAAGGCGGCTCCGGGTCCGGCAGGAGCCAATGCCTTTCCCGCCGGCCGATCATGCAATCACTCTTCTTCTCTGAGTCGTGGTTCTCTTGATTATCTTTCCAGGAGGTTCGTCATGAAGGAGAAATACCGCTTATCGAAAGCCGTATTGCTGATGGGTCTGATGCTGGGAATCGCCTCCTTCATCCTGCCAAGTTCGGCTGCAGCGGGGACGGTCTGGAAGATGCAGCAAATCTACGGCCCAACCAACTATCAGAGCATCGAGCTGAAGCGGTTCGCGAAGGATGTCACCGTCAGAACCAAGGGGGATCTGACGATTGAAGTCTTCGACGGGGGCGGGCTGGGAGTCCCCTGGAACAACGCGCTCACTTCCCTGCAGAGCGGCGCGATTTCCATCATCGAAATCCCCGTGGCTTACATGGGCGGCCAGGACAGGTTCTTCGGCCTGGAGTATCTCCCGCTGCTGATCACCAGCGTGGGGGAGCACTGCCTCGCGATGGATTCGATCTACGGTCTCAGGGTACAAGAGTTCGCGAAGTTCAACGTCATCCCCGTGGCGCACTGGCCTTACCAGAACCAGACGTTCGTCAGCAAAAAGCCCCTCCGGACGTTGGCCGACTTCAAGGGCAAGAGGCTTCGGTCCACGAGTCCGGAAGATGCGTTGCTCATCAAGGCGCTCGGCGGAATACCGGTAACGATGCCGATGACCGATGTCTATCTTACGGCCCAGCGCGGCGGTCTGGACGGCTACACGACGGCTCCTTCCGGCATGGTCGGCATGAGCGCCTGGGAGGTCTTCGGGTATTTCAACGAAATCTCCTGGGGAATGGCCGGTTCGGTGATCCTGGTGAATAAGGATGCGTATCACAAGCTGTCCGGGGAAACCCGTTCCATCTTTCTGGAAGAGGTTTACAAGCTGCAGGAACAGATGCACGCCCTGGTGAAAGAGAACTACAAGGCCGACTCGAAGAAGCTCATCGACAAGGGGATGAAGCGTGTCGTGCCGTCCCCGGATCTCATCGCCCACATGAAGAAGATTGCCCCTGCGATCTGGGAGGAGTGGGCGAAAAAAGCCGGGCCGGTTTCACAGTCGGGCCTGAACAAGATCCGCACGGTATTGGATAAATAGCTCCCGGGGGACCGGCGCCGCGAGGTAGATGGAAGTGGAATCCATAAAAGATGGACCGGTAGCCTTGAAGGAAAACCTTCCTGCATTTTCCGAAAGGGTCGTTCGAGGTTCCGATCTCGTCTCCGCGACGCTCGAGAAGGCCGGAAGCTTCATCATTATCATCATGGTCCTTATCGTCACCACGGAGATCATCGGCAGGAACGTATTCCATGTGTCCACCGTGATTGCCGGCGACGTCCTGGGGCTTCTCCTGGGATGCATGACTTTCCTCGGTTTCGCAGAAAGTCTTCGGTCGAAAACGCACGTCAGGGTGGACTTCCTGACATATCACTTCTCGGAGAAGGGGAAGAGGATCGCCAATATCGTTGCGAGCTTCCTGGCGTTGATCTATGCCCTGGTTCTTTTCATTTACACCCTGAAGCTCGCCGTCAATTCATTTCAGCTGAACGCCACCAGCCAGACCTCTGTTCCCATGCTGCTATGGCCCTTCCAGATCGTTGTTCCCTTGGGGATATTCTCCTTCATCCTGGTTCTTCTCTGTTACGGAATCGGAGAGATGAAAACCCTTAGGGGATCCAAATGAGCGGGGAAATCATCCTCCTGGTGGCGATCGTCGTTCTGCTGGTATCGATGTTCATGGGGAACTGGGTCTTCGTATCCCTGGGGATGGCGGGGGTGGTCGGGCTGCTGCTCATGGGGACCCCCACGTTGAACATGATCGGCCCCATAATTTGGGACTCCGTGACCAATCAGGAACTCTCGGCGATCCCCCTTTTCGTTTTCATGGGAGAGATCGTCCTGAAAGGGGGGCTGTCCACTTCCTTTTACGAAGGCGTTTCGCGGCTGCTTGGCTGGCTCCCTGGAGGGCTGCTTCACACAAACGTAGTCGCCTCCGCGTGTTTTGCGGCCATATCCGGTTCCAGCGTCGCCACGACCGCCACCATCGGGACGGTGGCGATCAAGGAACAACTCGATGAGGGCTATAACCGGCGGCTGGTCCTGGGATCGATCGCCGCTTCGGGTACCCTGGGAATCCTCATCCCGCCTTCCATCAACATGATCGTCTACGGTGCTTGGGTGGAATGCTCCGTCGGCCAGCTATTCATGGGGGGCGTCATCCCCGGGATCATCATGGCCCTGCTCTTCATGGCCTACATTTACACCCGTGTCCTCATGAATCCCTTGCTCGCCCCGATGCGGGTCCGCTGGAAACCCAAGGAAATGGTTGCCGGCGCATGGGGAATGATCCCCATGGCGGTCATCATGATTTTTATCTTCATCTCGGTCTACACGGGCTTCATGACTCCAACGGAGACCGCTGCCGGGAGCGCCTTCATCAGCGTCCTGATCGTCCTTTTCATGGGGAAGTTGAATTGGAAGGTCGTCCAGGAGTCTGCAACCGCGGCGATCAGGACTTCCTGCATGATCCTTTTCATTTACCTTGGGGCGAAGATCCTGGTCTACGTGATGGTTTCCAGCGGAATCCCATCCCGCATTCCCCAAATCATCGGGGACTGGAATCTTTCCAGGACCCAGGTCCTCATCGCTATCTGCATCATGTTCATCATCCTCGGCTGCTTCATGGACGGGATTTCCATGATCCTGCTGACGATGCCCTTCCTCATGCCCGTCTTGATCAGCTTCCAGATCGATCTCGTCTGGTTCGGCATTCTGCTGATCATCCTCACCGAAATCGGCATGCTCACTCCGCCCCTGGGCCTGACCCTGTATGTCGTGCTGGGCCTGGATAAAACCGCAACGATCGCCGAGGCGTCGCTATCCATCCTGCCCTTCATTTTCCTGAGCTTGCTGGTCATCACGCTCGTCATCCTTGCTCCCGACATTGCGCTATGGCTGCCCCGGGCAATGGCGCTCAAGTGATTCTTTTTTCGTTCCCGAGGAGGAGCCCGTGATCGTCGACTGCCATATCCACGCCTGGAAATACCCGGAACACTTCAACAAGGAAGCCATGCTGGCGAACCAGCCGCAGCGCCGGCACGCCTGGCCGGAGGAGAAGTTCAAGGCGATGTGGGACAATCCCATCGAACGGTACCTGGAAGTCATGGGCGACCTGGTCGGCAAGGCCGTCATCATGGGCTTGAAATCGGAACAGACCTACGGGGTCAACACGCCGAACGAATACCTGGCTTCGGAAGCCCGGAAACGTCCCGACAAGCTTTCCTGGTGCTGTTGCGTGGTCCCGACGGAAAAGGGTGCGCCGGACGAGGTGGAGAAGTGCGTGAAGGAATACGGGGCCGTCGGCGTGGGCGAGCTCGGCCCGGCTTACGGGAACTATTTCGCCAACGACCGGAGCTGCTATCCCGTCTACGAGGTTTGCCAGGCGCTGGAAGTCCCCGTCTTCATCCATGCCGGACCCAGCCAGCCAAGACGGCTGCGGATGAAGTACGGCGACGTCCTGGCGGTGGACGATGTCGCCATCGACTTCCCCCGCCTCAAGATCGTCATTTGTCACATGGGGTATTACCGCTACGAAGACGCCTCATTCCTGTTGTGCAAGCACGAGAACGTCTACGCGGACATCTCCTGGCTGGCCAGTTTGTCGGGCCTGGAGCGCAGCACCCTGCCGCGATACCTGCCGACCGTAAACCACCCTTTTTCCCATTTTGCCTATCCTCTCCTTTACCATCTGAGCCAGACCTTCGGGGATACGGACAAGATCCTCTGGGGGACGGACTGGTCGGCATCTCCTCCGCGCGAAAGCATCGAAGCGCTCAGGGGGATCAATGCCTATCTGAAGAGCCATTCGCTGCCCGAAATCCCGGAGCGCACCATCGAGAACATTCTTCACGAGAACTGGAAGAAGGTTTTCAAGAGCTTCTAGGAGCGGGTGGAAATCCTCGGGAGGGATCCATCATGAGCGAGCAAACGATAATCTCCGAAGAAATGAAAAAGGCCGTCGGCAGTCTCCTGAACGTGAAGGTCAGCCGGATCGAACGCCGGGCCGTGGAGGAATACGTTTCGGCCACGACCGATTCGAACCCTCTTTGGCAAGACGACGATTTTGCCATGCGGGAGGGCCTAGGAGGGGCCTTGGTTCCTCCCGCGTTCCTGCTGACGATGCAGATGGAAGGGGGATCCCCCTCGGATCACATGCCCTCGCAGGCTCACCTGGGTGGAGCCGTGGATGGGGGAGGAGAGTGGGAGTTCCATCGGCCGGTACGAGTCGGAGACGTGATCACGGCGGTTCGCCGGTTCGTGGCCATCAACGAGAAGAAGGGAAAGCTGGGGCCCATGGTTCTGAATACCTTCGAAGTCACGTATTACAACCAGCGGTCCGAAATGGTGGCGAAGTCCCGTTGGACCACGATCCGGTATTCGACAACGTCTTGAGAAGGAGGAAGGGAGCATGGCCGAGCCGTTGAGATACGAAGAGGTTTCGATCGGCATGGAGGTCCCCGCGCTCATCAAGGAGACGTCGAGCCGGATGTCGGCCCGTTGGGCGGCCGCTTCCGGAGACTACGATCCGATCCACTACGACCGCACCTATGCCTTGAACCAGAAGCTGCCCGACATCATCGTCAACGGACGGTTGAAGATCGCCCTCCTCAGCCAGATGATGATCAACTGGATCGGACCGCAGGGCTCCCTGGAAAAAATCGGAGCAATCCACCGGGGCATGGACATCGTGAACGATGCCGTCGCCTGTAAAGGGGAAGTCGTGAAAAAGTACGTCGAGAACGGCCGAAAACTGCTGGAATGCAGGATCTGGACGGAGAACCGGCAAGGCGAGAAGACGGCTCAGGGCAACGCCGTCGTGGCTCTTCCCTAGCCCCGTTGACGGACGAGACACGGGCAACCAAGCAAAAGTCAACCGGAGACGATCAGGATGGAAGAATATCCCTTCGAGCAGAGAGTCCTGGGATGGATCCTGCATGACAAGGCGGAGAAAAACCGGCGGAAAGTCTTTCTCCAGTTCAATGACTCGAGGATCACCTACCAGGAAATCGACCGGATATCCAATCGGGTTGCGAACAGCTTCCTGAAGATGGGGGTGCGGCAAGGGGACAAGGTCTGCCTGATCCTGAAGAACTGCCCGGAGTTCCTGTACACCTGGTTCGGTCTCTCGAAAATCGGTGCCGTGGAAGTGCCCATCAACACGGATCTGAAAGGCGACCTGCTGAAATACATCATCAAGGATTCCGATGCCGGGATCATCGTCGTCGATCGCGAATTCGTGGAGCGGATCCGGTACATCGAGCCCGAACTGGAAAATGTGAGGAGGGTGATCATCAAGGATGATGACGGCAGGACTTCGTATGGGATCCAGACCCCCTGGGACCCTTTTCCCGTCCTCCTGGAAGGATCGGATCTCCTGAATCCCCTCCCGGTCCACCCCTTCGATCCGATCGCCATCATGTACACCTCGGGGACCACGGGCCCCTCGAAAGGCGTACTCATGCCGAACCGCCAATTCTATGATTGGGGGCATGATTACGCCGTCAGCCTGGGAATCCGGTCCGACGACGTTCTCTACACCTGCCTCCCCTTCTTCCACGGCACGTCCCATTTCATCGTTACGATGATGGCGCTGCTGTCGGATGCCACGCTGGCCATGGGGGCGAAATTCAGCGCCAGCCGCTTCTGGGACGAGGTTGCGGCCCACCAGGCAACGTTCGTCCCTCTTGTGGGCGCGATGGCTACGATTCTCTACAACCGGCCGGTGCAGCCCGGCGAAACAAACCACAAGGTCCGGCTGATCTATTCCCTTCCGGCCCCGCGGGACATCTACCGGGAATTCGAACAAAGGTTCAACGTGAAGTTGATCGAAGCGTACGGCCTGACCGAAGTGAACGCCCCCTTCTTCAACCCCCTGGATGCTCCGCGGATCGGCTCCTGCGGCAAAAAGGTCCAAAACTACGAGGTGGCGCTTTTCAACGAGTGGGACCAGGAGGTTCGTCCTGGGGAAATCGGCGAGATCGTGATTCGTCCCAAGGAACCCTACTCGATGATGCTCGAATATTACAAGAAGCCCCAGGAAACCTTGAGGGCCTGGAGAAACCTCTGGTTCCACACGGGAGACCTGGCCTTCGAAGACCGTGACGGGTACTTCTATTTCGTCGATCGCAAAAAAGACTCCATCCGGCGAAGGGGAGAGAATGTCTCCTCGTACGAAGTGGAAAAGGTTCTCAATTCGAATCCCAAGATCCTGGAATCCGCCGTTTTCGGGATCGATTCGGATCTTTCCGAACAGGAGATCAAGGCTTGCATCCGCCTGAAGCCCAAGGCCAGCATGACTCCCGAGGAAGTGATCGCATTCTGCCAGGATCGCATGGCCTATTTCATGGTCCCCCGCTTCATCGAGTTCAAGGAAGAATTCCCGAAGACGCAGAACGGCAAGGTCGAGAAATACAAGCTGCGGCAGGAAGGGAACGGTACATCGACATGGGACCTGGAGAAAAGCGGCATCAAGGTCAAACGATGAACCGGTGGGTCGTCTTCGCGGTTCTCTCGGCCATCTATTTCATGGTCCAGTTTCACCGGGTCTCTCCGGCCGTTCTGTCGATCTATCTGGTGGAATCCTTCCATGCCAC
>PQAK01000077.1 GCA_003105225.1 Deltaproteobacteria bacterium
ATCGCGGCGATCTCGTCCTCCATCTGCAGGAACGCCCCGCCGATCTGCGGGAGGCGCCTCGCCATGAACTCGGCCACCTCGGTCGACGGGGTGATCGGGTAGCCGGCGAAGAAGTTGCACCCCGCGTAGACGGCGCCCTCCGCGCACGCCTCGTTACCCTGGAGCAGCTTGATCTTGCCCACCGTGTCTCTCCTTTGTGGTTTCCGCCTGCGCGGAACGCTATTTCTTCTCGACGAAGATGGCGAAATCGGGGCACCGCAGCTCGCACGCCATGCAGATCGTGCACTTGTCGATGTCCACCACCTTCACCTTGAACATGTCCATCCCCAGCACCTGCGTGGGGCACAGCTTCACGCAGATCTCGCACCCCTTGCAGTAGCGCGGGATGATGCTGATCTTGACCTTCGGGTTCTCGGTCGCCTCGATCTTCTCCACCGCTTGCGTCTTCGACATGTCGCCTCTTCCTTCCTTAATGGACTTTCTTGCCCAGCGTTTTCATCAGCGTGATCCCCAGGTCCGACGGGGCCTCGGAAACCGCGATCCCCGCGGCCCGGAAGGCCGCGATCTTCTCCGCCGCGGTGCCCTTCCCGCCGGAGATGATGGCGCCCGCGTGCCCCATCCGCTTCCCCTTCGGGGCGGTCTGCCCGGCGACGAACCCGACCACCGGCTTGGTCATCTTCGCCTTCACGAACGCGGCGGCCTCCTCCTCGGCCGTCCCGCCGATCTCGCCGATCATGATGACCGCCTCGGTCTTCGGGTCGGCCTGGAACGCGGAGAGCACGTCGATGAAGTTCGTCCCGTTGATCGGGTCGCCGCCGATCCCGACGCAGGTGGACTGCCCCAGCCCCAGCTGGGTCACCTGGTGGACCGCCTCGTAGGTCAGCGTTCCGGAGCGGGAGACGATGCCGATCGTCCCCGGCCGGTGGATGTAGCCCGGCATGATGCCGATCTTGCACTCGCCGGGGGTGATGATCCCCGGGCAGTTGGGGCCGATGAGCCGGGTCTTCTTCCCCTCCATGTACCGCTTCACCTTCACCATGTCGAGGATGGGGATCCCCTCGGTGATGCAGACCACGAGGTCGAGCCCCGCGTCGACCGCCTCGCAGATCGCGTCCGCGGCGAAGGCCGGGGGAACGTAGATGACCGAGGCGTTGGCGCCCGTCGCCTTGACGGCGTCGGCCACGGTGTGGAACACCGGGACGCCCTCCACCTGGGAGCCCGCCTTGCCCGGGGTCACGCCGCCGACGATCTTCGTGCCGTACTCCAGCATCTGCTTGGTGTGGAACGCCCCCACGGCGCCGGTGATCCCCTGGACGAGAAGCTTCGTGTTTGTATCGACCCAGATGCTCATGTTCGCCCCCTCACTTCGCCTGGCCGGCGGCGGCCACGACTTTTTGTGCCGCGTCCTTCATGTCGGACGCGGAGATGATGTTGAGCTTCGACGCGGCGAGGATCTCCTTCCCCTTTTCCACGTTGGTCCCCTCGAGGCGGACCACCAGCGGCACCGTGAGGCCGAGCGTCTTCGCCGCCGCGACGACGCCCTCCGCGATGATGTCGCACCGCATGATCCCGCCGAAGATGTTGACCAGGATCGCCTTGACCTTCGGGTCGGACAGGATGAGCCGGAAGGCGTTGGTCACCTGCTCCGCGCTGGCCCCGCCGCCGACGTCGAGGAAGTTCGCCGGGGCGCCGCCCGACATCTTGATCATGTCCATCGTCGCCATCGCCAGCCCCGCGCCGTTCACCATGCAGCCGATGTTGCCGTCGAGGCTGATGTAGGAGAGGTCGAACTTGGACGCCTCGGTCTCCGTCGGGTCCTCCTCGTCGAAGTCGCGCATGGCCTGGATGTCCTTGTGGCGGAACAGCCCGTTGCCGTCGAAGTTCATCTTGGCGTCGAGGGCGACGACGTCGCCGCCCTCGGTGATCACCAGCGGGTTGATCTCGGCCAGGGAGCAGTCCGTGTCGACGAAGGCGTTGTACAGCCCCGTCATGAACCGGACCGCCTTGCCGGTGAGCTCGGGGGGGATGGAAAGGCCGAAGGCGAGCTTCCGCGCCTGGTAGGGCATGAGCCCCACCGCCGGGTCGACCCACTCCTTCAGGATCTTCTCCGGCGTTTTCGCGGCGACGGTCTCGATCTCCATGCCGCCCTCGGTGGAGGCCATCATGACGACCCGGGACACGGCCCGGTCGATGACCATCCCGAGGTAGAGCTCCTTCTTGATCGCGCTCGCCTGCTCGACGAGCACCCGTTTCACCTTCTTCCCCTGCGGCCCGGTCTGGTGGGTCACCAGGTTCATCCCGATGATCTGCTTGGAGAACTCCCTCGCCTCGTCGTGGGTCTTGGCGAGCTTCACGCCCCCGCCCTTTCCCCGTCCGCCCGCGTGGATCTGGGCCTTGACCACGACCGGCGTCCCGAACTCCTTGGCGATGTCCTCCGCCTCCGCGGGGGTGTCCGCCACCTTGCCCTTCGGAACGGCCACACCGTACTTCGCCAGCACCGACTTGGCCTGATACTCGTGAATGTTCATGACCCCTCGGCTCCTCCCGGTTATAGTGTCAGCGGATGTTCAGCGACGCGTACGAACAGCGCGGCAGGGTCCGGATGATGTCCATTGTAACAGACGCGCCGGCCCCCCTGGCGGGGGGCCGGAAGCCCCGCAGCGACGATCCTAGAATCCCAGCCGGTCCACGGCCGCGCACAGCTCCTTGACCGCTTCGGCCGACTTCTTCAACGCCGCGGACTCCTCCGCGGCCAGCTTGAATTTCACCACTTCCTCGACCCCATCCTGCCCGAGCTTCGCCGGGAGGCCGACGAACAGCCCGTCGCAGCCGTCGTACTTGCCGCTGGAAAGGACGGCGCACGGCAGGATCATCTTCTTGTCCAGGAGGATGGATTCGCACATCTGCACCGCCGCCGCCGACGGGGCGTAGTAGGCCGAGCCGGTCTTCAGCAGGGCGACGATCTCGCCGCCGCCCTTCCGCGTGCGCTCGACGATCGCGTCGAGCTTCTGCCTGGGGATCAGGTCCTCCACCGGGATCCCGGCGACGGTCGTGTACTTGGTGGACGGCACCATCGTGTCGCCGTGGCCGCCCAGGACGAAGGCGGTGATGTCCTTCACGGAAACGCCCAGCTCCATCGCGATGAAGCAGCGGAACCGCGCGGAGTCGAGGATCCCCGCCATTCCCATCACCTTGTTCGCGGGAAGCTTGCTGTGCTTGTGGGCCACGTAGGTCATCGCGTCGAGCGGGTTCGACACGACGATGATCATCGCCTCCGGGGACTTCGCGATCGCCTTGAGGGTCACGTCCTTCACGATCCCCGCGTTGACCTTGAGGAGGTCGTCGCGGCTCATCCCCGGCTTGCGGGCCAGCCCCGACGTGATGACGACGATGTCGGAGTCCGCCGTCTCCTCGTAGCCGTTCGTGCCGACGACCTTGCTGTCGTAGCCGTAGACCGGGCCGGACTGCATCAGGTCGAGCGCCTTGCCCTGCGGCATCCCCTCGACGATGTCGACGAGCACGACGTCGCAGAAGTCCTTCTCCGCCAGCCGCTGGGCGGTGGTCGCGCCGACGTTCCCGCCGCCGATCACGGTGATCTTCTTACGGCTCATCTGGTCCCTCCTTGGATCCGGTCGGAATCGTTCACGGCGTCCGAAGACCCGTGGAACAGGGCCATCGTTCCCTCCGTGACCGAAGTGATGATGAATTCCGGTGGCAGGGCAGGGGGTCCCCCCGTTCGCCCTGCATACAGTATCCGAACGGGTTCCGGATTGTCAAGGCGAATCCGGCCGGTCCGGAACCCGCCGCACCCATCGGAAAAAAGGCGCCCGGACCGGTCCGGGCGCCTTGACGGCGGGTCCTGGGAGCGCCTCCCGCCTCCTTACAGCGCGGCCTCCTCGGCGAGCATCCCATCCACGATGGCGTTCAGGGTGGGGCTGGGGCGCATCGCCTTCTCCGTCTTCACCGGGTCCGGCTGGTAGTAGCCGCCGATGTCCAGCGGCTTCCCCTGGGCGCCGATCAGCTCCTCGTTGATCTTCGCCTCGTTGTCCTCCAGCCGCTTCGCCACCTTGGCGAAACGCGCCGCCAGCTCCTTGTCCCTGGTCTGCGCGGCCAGCGCCTGCGCCCAGTACATGGCGAGGTAGAAATGGCTGCCCCGGTTGTCGATCTGGCCGACCTTGCGGGCGGGCGACTTGTTGTTGTCGAGGAACTTGGCGATCGCCTGGTCGAGCGTATCGGCCAGGATCTTGACCTTTTCATTCTTGTAGGCGCCGCTCAGATGCTCCAGCGAGGCCCCGAACGCCGAGAACTCCCCGAGGGAGTCCCAGCGCAGGTAGCCTTCCTTCAGGAACTGCTGGACGTGCTTGGGCGCCGAGCCGCCGGCGCCCGTCTCGAAGAGCCCGCCGCCGGCCAGCAGCGGGACGATCGAGAGCATCTTGGCGCTGGTGCCGATCTCGAGGATCGGGAACAGGTCGGTCAGGTAGTCGCGGAGCGCGTTGCCGGTGACGGAGATCGTGTCCTTCCCCTCCCGGATCCGCTCCAGCGAGAACTGCATCGCCTCCACCGGGGCGAGGATGCGGATCTCCAGCCCCTTCGTGTCGTGGTCCTTCAGGTACGTCTCGACCTTCGCGATGACCTGCGCGTCGTGCGCCCGGTTCCTGTCGAGCCAGAAGACGGCCGGCGCTCCGGTCGCCCGCGCACGATTCACGGCCAGCTTCACCCAGTCGCGGATCGGGATGTCCTTCGCCTGGCACGCCCGGAAGACGTCGCCTTCCTCGACCTTCTGCTCGAGCAGCGTGGCGCCCGTGGCGGCGTCGACGATGCGGATCTTCCCGCTTCCGGGCGCCTGGAACGTCTTGTCGTGCGAACCGTATTCCTCAGCCTGCTGCGCCATGAGGCCGACGTTGGGAACACTCCCGATCGTCGCGGGATCCAGGGCGCCGTTCTTCCTGCAGTCCTCGATGATTTCCCTGTACGTGGTCGCGTAGCAGCGGTCGGGGATCATCGCCTTGGTCTCGTGCTGCTTCCCGTCCGGCCCCCACATCTTCCCGGCCTCGCGGACGACGACGGGCATCGACGCGTCGACGATGATGTCGTTCGGCACGTGCAGGTTCGTGATCCCCTTGTCCGAGTCGACCATCGCGAGCGCCGGGCGGATCTTGTACACCGCCTGGATGTCCGCCTCGATCTCCGCCTTCTTGTCCGCCGGCAGGCTCTCGATCTTCTTGTAGAGGTCGCCCAGGCCCATGTTCGGATTGACGCCCGCTGCTTTCAGCGCGGCCGCGTGCTTTTCGAAGACGGGCTGGAAGAAGACGGTGACGGCGTGGCCGAACAGGATGGGATCCGAGACCTTCATCATGGTGGCCTTGAGGTGCAGCGACAGCAGCAGGCCGCTCTTCTTCGCGTCCTCGATCTGTTCCCCGTAGAACGTCCGCAGCACGCGGACGTCCATGTGGGTCGAGTCGAGGATCTCGCCGTCGAGCAGCGCCAGCTTTTCCTTCAGGACCGTCACCTTCCCGCCCGCATCGACGAACTCGAACCTCACCGTGGTCGCCTTCGGAACGGTGACGGAGGTCTCGTTGCCGTAGAAGTCGCCGCCGGTCATGTGCGCCACGTGCGCCTTCGAGTCCGGGGGCCACGGATAGTTCTTGGGCGGATGCTTCTTCATGAACGCCTTGACGGAGGCCGGCGATCGGCGGTCGGAGTTCCCCTGGCGCAGCACCGGATTGACGGCGCTTCCCAGGCACTTCGCGTACCTCGCCTGGATCGCCTTCTCGGCGTCGTCCTTCGGGTCCTCGGGGTAGTCCGGGACCTTGTAGCCGTGCTCCTGCAGCTCCTTGATCGCCGCCTTCAGCTGCGGGATCGAGGCGCTGATGTTCGGCAGCTTGATGATGTTGGCCTCGGGCGTCTGCGTGAGTGCGCCCAGCTGCGCCAGGTAATCGGGGATCTTTTGGCTCGGGGTGAGGTTTTCCGGGAAGTTCGCGAGGATCCGGCCCGCCAGGGAGATGTCCCACGTCTCAACGGCGACGCCGGTTCCCTTCGTGAACGCCTGGATGATCGGGAGCAGGGAATAGGTTGCCAGCATGGGGGCTTCGTCGATCTTCGTCCAGATGATCTTCGCCGTCTTCGCTGTCATGGTCTCTCCTTTTCGTTTTCGCGCCGGGATCTCCGCAGGGGATTAGAGAGGATACAAGGTTACGGTATTGCTGGCGAAATGCAGCCGCGTGCGTCTCGATAAAACCCATCGGAAAACGTCTCTACATAGTATACATCCGGATGCCCTGTCAAGCCGAAAACGCAACGTTATCCTCCCCGGAGGGCCGTCAGGATCGCTCCCGAATCGACGTTCGCCCCGACCAGCGCCACGCCGCGGTCGATCTTCTCCCTTTCGCGGATCCGCAGCCGCCCGACCAGGTTCTCGAATTTCTCCACCGTGAAGAGCGTGTCCTCCTGCACGACGAGGATCGGCACCCCCGCCTCCTGCGCGCGGGCCAGGACGAGGGGGTTCGGAGGGACGCCCCCGGTCAGCACCAGGCACCCGGTATCGGTTTCCAGCGCGGCCAGCTGGATGTCGGACCGGTGCCCGCCCGTGATCACCGCCTTCTTCGGGGTCCGGCGGAACACCCGCAGCGCGCTGTCCGCGTCCATCGCCCCGACGCAGAACCGCTCGATCAGGATCCCCATCCGGTCCTCGCCGCAGGCGATGTCGGCGGCCAGGTCCTCCGCCAGCGCCTTCACGCTGACGCTGTCGAGCACGGCATCGGCGGGGACGACGCCGAACACGCGGAGGTTCCGCGCCGCGAAATACGGGAGCACCGTCTCCTCGAGGAACGCCTCCTGTTCCTTCGCCACGCGATTGAAGACCACCCCGAGGAGCCTCTCCTGGAGCGCGGCGGCGGCCCAGAGGATCTGGTCCATCGACTTCTCGCCCGAAAACCGGTCCACCAGGAGGACCTTGCAGTCGAGCTCGGAAACCAGGACCAGGGGCGATATGCCCAGGAAGATCCCGTCGCGCAGGTTGGCGGCGCCCCCGAGCAGCAGGACGTCGGAGCGGGACGCGGCCTGGGCCGCGGTTTTCAGGATCCGCTCCTTCAGGCGGAGCGGCTCCCCCCGATACGCCGACATGACGAGGTCCTGGGTGACCACCACCGGGCAGACCGCCTCCGGCGGGCCCGGATGTCCGAGCTCGCGCGCCAGGAAGGACGCGTCCTCGTCGACCACCCTGCCGTCCTCCATGACCGGGATCTTCCCGAGCGGCTTGACG
>PQAK01000078.1 GCA_003105225.1 Deltaproteobacteria bacterium
CGGATGCAGCGGCGCTCGAATGCAGGCGTAATTATGAAACGCAGCACTTAGGGGGGAGGGGGGTACGTGCACGGCTGGGGGAAGATCCGCGGCAAGCTCCAGGAGGCGTTCGCGGGAGAGACGGAACCGAACGCCCTGGCCGCGGGCTTCGCCGTAGGGGTCTTCTTCAGCTTCACGCCGCTGGTTTCCCTGCACACCGTCCTTGCGCTCCTGGTGGCGCTCGTTTTCCGGCTCAGCAAGATCGCGGCGGCGGCTGGGGTGTGGGTGAACAATCCCTACACGATGCCCTTCGTGTTCTACGGCTGCCTGCGGCTCGGGGAGTGGATATTGGGCAGCGGTTTCCATCCGCTCCAGTGCGAGTTGACGCTGGAAGCCATCGTGCGGACGGCGAAGCCGTGCATCGTGCCGCTGTTCGTGGGGACCACCGTCGTCGGGCTGGCGGCGGCGGCGATCGCCTATCTGGTTGTCTATCGGATCGCCGTCAGGGTAAAATCTGCGCGGCGGAAAGCATAAGGCCCCGGGCGTCCGCGGCCGCTTCGCCCCGCCAAAGGAGGGACATCCGTGAAGCCGTACTCGGTCTCGTTCGGAGGGATCACCGACAAGTATTCCTCCTGGAAGAATTCGGCGTTCGCCGTCATCCCGTTCCCGATCGACATGACGACCACGTACATGGCGGGCACCCGCAACGGCCCCCGGGCCATCCTCGACGCCTCCTCCCACATGGAGCTGTTCGACGAGGAGAACAAGATCGAGCCGTACCGGTCGGGCATCTTCGTCTCCACGGAGGTCCCCCTGGCGACGACCGGCCCGATCCCGATGCTGAAGCAGGTGGAGCGCAGGTTCCGCTCGGTCATCAAGGCGGGGAAATTTCCCGTTCTCCTCGGCGGGGAGCACTCCGGGACCTGCGGCGCGGTGGCGGCCCTGCGGAAAAAATACGGCGAGCTGACGGTTCTCCAGTTCGACGCGCACGCGGACATGCGGGACTCCTACCTCGGGACGCCCTGGAACCACGCCTGCGTCGGGCGGCGGATCGTCGACTCCGGCGCGAAGCTCGTCCAGGTGGGGATCCGGAGCATGTCCGAGGAGGAGGACCGCTTCCTGAAGAAGTCGGAGAGCGTGAAGACCTTCTACGCCTCCGAGGTCCGGGACAACCTGGCCGACGTCACGAAGGGGATCGTCAGCAGCCTCTCCGGCAACGTCTACATCACCTTCGACCTCGACGTGTTCGACCCGGGCATCATGCCCTCCGTGGGAACGCCGGAGCCGGGAGGGATGAGCTGGTTCGAGGCGATCGACATCCTGCGCGACGTCATGCTGTCCAACTGCAACATCGTCGGGTTCGACATCATGGAGCTGGCGCCGATTCCCGGGATGGTCGCCCCGGACTTTCTCGCCGCCAAGCTGTGCTACCGCATGATGGGCTGGGTCCTCGCGAAGCGAGAGGAAAAATAGGGCCGGCGCCCCGCAAAGGAGAATCCGCCGATGTTCGTACCCTCCAAGATCTTCTTCACCAAGGGCGTGGGACGCCACCGGGAGCAGCTGACCTCGTTCGAGCTCGCGCTCCGGGACGCCGGGATCGAGAAGTACAATCTCGTGCAGGTCTCCAGCATCTTCCCCCCCAAATGCAGGATCATAAAGAAGGAGGAGGGCCTGAAGCGATTGTCGCCGGGGGAAATCGTGTTCGTCGTCATGAGCCGGTGCCAGAGCGACGAGCCGCGAAGGCTGATCGCCGCCTCCGTGGGGTGCGCGCTCCCGTCCGACCGCGACGTTTACGGCTACCTGAGCGAGCACCACGCCTACGGCCAGACCGAAAAGGTCGCCGGGGACTATTCCGAGGACCTCGCGGCGGCGATGCTCGCGTCGACCCTGGGCATCGAATTCGACGAGGAGAAGAGCTGGGACGAAAAGAAGGAGGTGTGGAAGATCAGCGGGAAAATCTACCGCTCCTTCAACATCACCCAGTCCGCGATCGTCCGGGACGAGTACACGACCGTGATCGCGGCCGCCGTCCTGGTCATCTGATCCGGGAGGGGGAGCATGAGAGGGGCGAGGATCCTGGGGACCGGCAGGGCGCTGCCTCCCCGCGTCGTGACGAACACCGACCTGACGAAGCTCATGGACACTACGGAGGAATGGATCGTCCAGCGCACCGGGGTCCGGGAGCGGCGGTTCGTCGACCCGGGGACCGGCAGCTCCGACCTGGGGGCCGAGGCGGCGCGCGCCGCGGTTTCCCGCGCGGGGATTTCCCTCTCCGACATCGATTTCCTCGTTTTCGCGACGCTGACGCCGGATTACTTCTTCCCCGGGGGAGGCGTATTCGTGCAGGAGATGCTCGGGCTGCCCACGGTCGGCGCCCTCGACGTGCGGACGCAGTGCACCGGGTTCCTCTACGGGCTGTCCGTGGCCGAGGCCTATGTCAAGGGAGGGTTCTTCGACCATGTGCTGGTCATCGGCTCCGAGGTCCAGAGCACCGGGCTGGACATGAGCACCGCGGGGCGGGACGTCTCCGTCATTTTCGGCGACGGCGCGGGAGCCGTGGTCGTGGGCCCCGCCGAAGAGGGAAGGGGGATCCTTTCCTCCCACCTCCACGCGGAAGGGAAATATGCCAGGGAGCTGATGTGCGAGGCGCCCTCCTCCCTCGAGCACCCGCGCATCAGCCACGAGATGCTTTCCGCGGGCCGCCACTTGCCCAGGATGAACGGCCGGTACGTGTTCACCCACGCCGTGCGGAGGTTTCCCGAGGTGATCCGCGAGGCGCTCGCGGCGAACGGGGTTTCGATGGCGGACCTGTCGCTGGTCATCCCGCACCAGGCGAATTTGAGGATCACGCAGGCGGTGGCCAATGCGCTTGGCGTCCCCGGGGAGAAGGTCTATTCGAACGTCGAGAGGTACGGGAACACGACCGCCGCCTCGATTCCCATCGCCCTCGACGAGTGCGTCGAGCAGGGGAGAATCCGGGAAGGGGACCTGGTGTGCCTCGCGGCCTTCGGTTCCGGATTCACATGGGCCTCGACGCTGATCCGCTGGTAGCGTGGGAACGCTTCCCGGCGTCCGGATCCGCGAGATGAAGGCGGGAGACCTCGACGGCGTGATGGCCATCGAGGAGGCCTCGTTCCCCACTCCCTGGTCGCGCAAGCTCTTCGAGGAGGAGATCGCCCGGGAGTTTTCGGACGCCCTTGTCGCCGTCCCCGGGGAAGGGATGGGGATCCTGGGGTACGCCGTGTGCTGGACCGTGGCGGAAGAATCCCACCTGCTGAACATCGCGGTCCACCCGGATGCGCGCGGGCGGAAGGTGGGCACCGCCCTCCTCAAGGAGTGCATCCGGAGGGGCGCCCGCGCGGGGGCCGGACGGATCCACCTGGAGGTGCGCGCCGGCAACGCGCCGGCCCTCCGGCTGTACGGAAGGGAGGGGTTCTCCTTCCGGGGGGTTCGAAGGGGGTATTACACGGACACCGGGGAGGATGCGATCCTCCTCTCGCGGGATCTGCGGAGGTCGGATGTCGCCTAGCCGGATGCGGTTCGCGGCGGGAAGGATCGTGCGGAACGAGGGGCACGGGGAGATCTTCTACCGCCTGGAAGCGTCCCTCCCCGAACCGGTCGAGTTCGACCCGGGCCAGTTCGCCATGGTGTCCGGCTGGCCGGGGAACGACCCGCTGCTTCCGAGGCCGCTGGCGATCTTCCGGGCGGGGCAGGGCACGAAGGGGAAGGGGACGGTCGAGTTCGTCTACAAGGTCGTGGGACGAGGCACCGCCCTCCTGTCGGGGCTGCACCCGGGGGATCCGCTGTCCCTGACGCTGCCGCTGGGCAGGGGGTTCGACCTCGGGAAGGACGGCCGCAGGTATTGGCTCGTGGGCGGGGGCGTCGGGTTCGCCACCGTCTTCCCGGCGGCTGCCATGCTTGCCCGGCGGCGGGCGGAATACGAAATGTTCCTGGGGAGCCGTACGCGCGATCAGCTCCCGCCGAAGGAGTGGACGCCCGGCGGCTCCGCTGCGGGGCGCGTCCACCGCTGCACCGAGGACGGGACCGC
The DNA here is from genome assembly GCA_003105225.1 of Deltaproteobacteria bacterium. Lineage (GTDB taxonomy): Bacteria > Desulfobacterota > Deferrimicrobia > Deferrimicrobiales > Deferrimicrobiaceae > FEB-35. Next base: position 4,028 of record PQAK01000078.1, read on the forward strand.
GGGATCGTTCGGACGGGTCACCGACATCGTCAAGGAGCGGATGGCGGTGCTCACGGAAGCGGAGGCCTCCCGGCTGACGATCCTGGCCTGCGGCCCGCGCGAGATGCTCAAGGAGATCGCCCGGGCGGCGGCGTCCCTGGGAGCCGGGATGCAGGCGGCGCTGGAAAACCACATGGCGTGCGGGTTCGGCGTCTGCTGGGGCTGCGTCGTCGCCCTGCGGGAGGGGGAGAAGACCGGGTACCGGCGGGTGTGCAGGGAAGGGCCGGTGTTCGATGCGCGGGAGGTGGTCTGGTGACGCCGGACCTCGCGGTTTCCCTGGGAAGCCTCCGCCTGAAGAACCCGGTGATGAGCGCGTCGGGGACGTTCGGGTACGGCCTCGAGTTCGCCCCCTTCTACGACATCTCGCGCCTGGGGGCCATCGTGGTCAAGGGGCTGTCGCTCGCCCCCGCGCAGGGAAATCCGCCGGGCCGGATCGTGGAAACCGCCTCGGGGATGCTCAACGCGATCGGCCTGCAGAACATCGGGGTCGAACGGTTCCTCGCGGATGTCGCTCCCCGCCTGTCGGACGCCGGGGCCACGTTCGCCGCCAATATCTACGGCCGCACGATCGAGGAGTACGAAGCGGTCGCGGAGCGCCTCTCCGGGCTGGCGTCGCTGGCGGCGATCGAGGTGAACGCTTCGTGCCCCAATGTCAAGGAGGGGGGGATGGCGTTCGGCGCCACCCCGGAAGGGATCTCCCTCCTCACGGGAAGGGTGCGCAGGGCGACGGGAAAGCCCCTCTGGGTAAAGCTCAGCCCCAATGTCGCGGACATCGCTTCGATCGCGGCGGCGGCGGAGGACTCGGGGGCGGACGCCGTGTCGCTCATCAATACCATCGTCGGGATGGCGGTGGACCATCGGACGCGCAGGGCCAGGCTCGCCAACGTGACGGGAGGGCTGTCGGGGCCGGCGATCAAGCCGGTCGCCTTGCGGATGGTGTGGGAGGTATGCCGGCGCGTGAAGATCCCGGTGATCGGGATCGGCGGGATCCAGACGGCGTCGGACGCGCTGGAGTTCCTCCTCGTCGGGGCGCAGGCGGTGCAGGTGGGTACGGCCAATTTCCGGAACCCGATGGCGTGCGTGGAGATCCTGGAAGGGATCGAGGCGTTCCTGCGCGAGGAGCGGCTGCACGACATCGGGGACTACCGGGGGAAACTGCTCCCATAGGAAAAAAAGAAATGACTTGTGGGCGATTTTATATTCTTAGTATAATGACTTAGCGGAGAATTACCGGAAAGTGGGCCGTCGCCCACTTTTTTTTTCGATGTGACAAACCCATGAAAGCGGACATCGAAAAGATCGAGGCCCTGGTCGCCCGGGTGGCGCAGGAAGAGATGGTGGAGGTTTTCGACCTCGACGTCGTGAGGGAGGGCCCCCGGACGCTGATCCGCATCTTCCTCGACCGCGAGGGGGGCATCCGCCTCGGAGAGTGCGAGTCGTTCAGCCGGAAGGTCGGCGCGGCGCTCGACGTCGACGACCCGATGCCGGGCCCGTACGTGCTGGAGGTTTCCTCGCCGGGGATCAACCGGAAGCTCACGAAGCCCGCGCATTTCGCGGCCTCTGCGGGGAAGCGGATCAAGGTGTCGCTCGTCGAGCCGGTGGAAGGCAGCCGGAGCTATACGGGCACCCTTGTGGCGGCCGACGGGGAAGGCATCGACCTGGAGCGGGACGGCAGGACCTTCCGGTTCCCGTACGGGGCGGTGCGCAAGGCGAACGTGGAGGTTCTCCAGGAAGAACTCTTCGGAAAGGGAAAGGGAAAGAGGAAGCAATGATTCTGGACATCGGGCAGATCATCACCCAGCTGGGCAAGGAAAAGGGGATCGACCGGACCGTCATCGTCGACGCGATCAAGGAGGCCCTGGAGATCGCCGCGCGGAAGAAGTACGGGATGAACAAGAACCTCGAGGCGACCTACGACAGCGAAACGGGCGAATTCGAGATCCTGGAATTCCGCACCGTCGTGGAGGAGGTCAAGGACCCCGAGGCCGAGATCTCGCTCGAGGCCGCCCGCGAGTACGATCCCGAGGCCGTCTACGACGACAGCATCGGGTTCCGGATGAGCACCCGCGACCTGGGCCGGATCGCCGCGCAGACGGCCCGCCAGATCATCATGCAGAAGGTGAAGGACGCGGAGCGCGAGGTCATCTACAACGAGTTCATCGGCCGCAAGGGGGAGATCATCAACGGGATCGTGCAGCGCTACGAGCGCGACTGCCTGGTCGTCGACCTCGGGAAGACCGAGGCGATCATGCCGATGTCGGAGCAGATCCCGCGCGAGCGGTACCGGCAGGGAGACCGGATCCGGGCCTACATCAAGGACGTCTCCAAGACCCCGAGGGGGCCGGAGATCCTGCTGTCCCGCTCCGACCCGCGCGTGATCCTCAAGCTCTTCGAGCAGGAGGTCCCCGAGGTCTACGAGGGGGTGGTCTCCATCCTGAGCGTCGCGCGGGAGCCCGGCTTCCGGACGAAGATCGCCGTGCGCTCGAAGGACCGGGACGTGGACCCGGTGGGCGCGTGCGTCGGCATGAAGGGGTCGCGGGTGCAGAGCGTGGTCCAGGAGCTGCGCGGGGAGCGGATCGACATCATCGCCTGGGACGAGGACCCCGCCAAGTTCGTCTGCAACGCCCTCCAGCCGGCCGAGATCATCCGGGTGCTGGTGAACGAATCCGGGAAGAGCATGGAAGTGATCGTCCCCGAGGAGCAGCTCCTGCTGGCGATCGGGAAGCGGGGGCAGAACGTCAAGCTCGCGTCCAAGCTCGTCGGGTGGCACATCGAGGTCCGCGCCGAGGGGCAGGTCGAGGACGCCCTGAAGCGCGCCGAGGGCCTGTTCGCCCCCAAAAAGACCGAGGAAGCGGCGCCGCCCGAAGGTCCTCCGGAGGGGGCGCCCGGGACTCCGGCGGCCGATGCCGCCGGCGAGCCGCTGCCGGAGGCCGGGGATCCGCCTCCGCCCGCGGACGCCGGGGAGGCGCCGCCCCCCGAGAAGCCCGGCAACGGAGAGGCGGGGGAATGACGGCAGGCGGCGGACGGCACGCTCCCGAGAGGACGTGCGTGCAATGCGGGAAGACCGGGGGGAAGCCTTCCCTGCTGCGGATCGCGGGGCGGCCCGGGTCGGGCTGGGAGCCGGATCCGGACCGCCGGAAGCCGGGCCGCGGCATCTACCTGTGCAGGTCCTCGGAATGCGTGGGAAGATTCACGGGCCGGATCCGGACCGCGAAAGGCGCCGCGCGGTGGAAAATGGGAGTCGAGGGATCGATGCTCGCGGACAAGGTGTCCGCCTGGTGGGCGGCGGAGAGCGATAGGAACGCAGGGGGGGTGGATGGATAAAGTTCGCATTCGGGATCTGGCCAAGGAACTCGGGATGGAAACGAGCAAGGAGGTCATCGCGTTCCTGGAGCGGATCGGGCTGAAAGGCAAATCGGCGTCGAGCAACATCGAAGGGGACGTCATCGAGCGGGTGAGGAACCATTTCAAGAAAACCGCCCCGCCGCCTCCCCCGAAACAGACCCTCGTGGTCACCCGCGCCGACGGGGTCCTCGAGCGGCGCTCGAGCAAGGTGGTCCTGCGCCGCGGCGTCGCTGCCGTCGAGAAGCCTGCCGCGCCCGCCGCCGAAGAGCCCGCCGCACCCCCTTCCCCGGAAATCGAAGCCGCCCCCGAAGCGGGAGCTCCGCCCGCCCCGGCCGCCGAGGAGGCGGTCCCGGCGGCAGGCCCGCCTCCGGAAGCCGCCCTCCCGGCCGAGGGGCAGCCGCCCGCCCCGGCCGAAGGGGAGGCGCAAGCCCCCGCGGAGGCCACCGTCCGGGTGGTGGAAAAGACGCCCGTCGAGAAGGCCGCGGAGGAGCGGAAAGAGAAGGAAAAGAAATGGAAGAAGGCAAAGCCCCACGAGAAAAAGGTCCAAAAGGGGGTCTTGAAGCGGACCATCATCCAGGAAATCGTCGAGGAGCCTGAAGCCCCCAAGGCCGCGCAGCCCCCGGTGGCGGAGGCCGAGCCGGTCGTCGTCCGCCAGTTCCAGCCGACGCGGGCGCTGAAGCGCAGGGGGAAGCCCGTCAAGGAGAAGAAGGCCCCCTCGACCCTGCCCCCGAAGGCCAGCAAGCGGGTGTTCAAGATCGAGGAGGTCATCACCGTCGGGGACCTCGCGCACCGCATGGGGATCAAGGCCGCCGACGTCATCAAGAAGCTGATCGAGATGGGGATGCCGACCACGGTCAACCAGCTCCTCGACGCCGACACCGCGAAGCTCCTCGCGCAGGAGTACGGGTACGAGGTGGAAAACGTGGCGCCCGAGGTGGAGAGCCTCATCGACCAGGAAGAGGACCGGGCGGAGGACCTCGTTCCGCGCCCGCCCGTCGTCACCATCATGGGACACGTGGACCACGGGAAGACCACGCTGCTGGACGCCATCCGGCAGAGCAACGTCACGGGGCAGGAGGCGGGGGGGATCACCCAGCACATCGGCGCCTACGAGGTCGAACACGGCGACCGGAAGCTCGTCCTGCTGGATACGCCGGGCCACGAGGCGTTCACCTCCATGCGCGCCCGCGGCGCTTCCGTCACCGATATCGTGATCCTGGTCGTCGCCGCGGACGACGGGGTCATGCCGCAGACGGTCGAGGCGATCGACCACGCCAAGGCGGCGGGAGTCCCCATCGTGGTGGCGGTCAACAAGATCGACAAGCCCGGGGCGCAGCCCGACCGCATCCGGCAGCAGCTCTCCGAACACGGGCTGGTGCCGGAGGAATGGGGCGGGCAGGCGTTGTACGCCAACCTGTCGGCAAAACGGAGGACGGGGATCGAGGAGCTGCTCGAGCTCGTGCTGCTCCAGGCCGATATCCTGGAGCTGAAGTCCAATCCCAGGAAACTGGCCCGGGGGACGGTCATCGAATCCCGCCTGGAGAAGGGGCGGGGGCCGGTGGCCACGGTTCTCGTGCAGGACGGGACCCTGCGGGTCGGGGACCCGATCGTCACGGGGATCCACTACGGAAGGGTGCGCGCGCTGGCCAACCACAAGGGGAAGCGGCTCGACGAGGCCCTTCCCGGAACCCCCGTCGAGATCCAGGGGCTCTCCGGCCTGCCGGACGCCGGCCAGAAGTTCGCCGTCCTGAAGGACGAGCGCACGGCGCGCCAGATCGCCCTCCACCGGGGGGAGAAGGAGCGGGAACGGACGGTCGCGCGCCCGCGGATCAGCCTCGAGGATCTCCATCGCCACATCGAAACCGGGGACCTCAAGGAACTGAACATCGTCATCAAGGCGGACGTCCAGGGTTCCATGGAGGCGCTGCAGTTCTCCCTGTCCAAGCTCTCGGGGGAGAAGGTCAAGGTGACCGTCATCCACTCCGGCGTCGGGGGGATCTCCGAGTCCGACGTGATGCTCGCCTCGGCCTCCACGGCCGTCATCATCGGGTTCAACGTCCGCCCCGAGCCCAAGGCGGCGGAGCTGGCCGAGCGGGAAAGCGTCGACGTGCGGCTCTACTCCGTGATCTACGACGTGGTCGAAGATATCCGGAAGGCGATGGAAGGGCTGCTCGCGCCGACCTTCCGGGAGGCGTCGCAGGGGCGCGCCGAGGTGCGCAACACGTTCCACATCTCCAAGATCGGGACGATCGCCGGCTGTAACGTCCTTTCCGGAAAGATCACCCGCAATTCCAGCATCCGGCTGCTGCGCGACAGCGTGGTCGTGCACGAGGGGAAGCTGTCCTCCCTGAAGCGTTTCAAGGACGACGTCCGCGAGGTGCTGGAAGGGTACGAGTGCGGGATGGGGATCGAAAACTTCAACGACATCCAGGTGGGCGACCAGGTCGAGGCCTACGTGATGGAGAAGGTCGCGGGAACGCTCGCGTAGACGCCGTTGCGCCAGCCGCGCCGGCCGCCGCGAGGGGGGGTGCCGTCCATGTTCGTAGCGGTGCTGGTGGCCGACCTTCTCTTCCCCGATGCCGCATCCCTCAAAGACAAGCGCCGCAGGCTCGCCGGCCTGACGGGGAAGATCCGTTCCGGGTTCCCGGTATCCGTCGCCGAGGTCGATTTCCAGGACCTGTGGCAGCGGGGCAGGATCGGCGTCGCGCTGGTATCGACGGATTCGCGGCTGGCCCAATCGATGCTGGACCGGATCAGCGGCCTGGTGGGGCGGGACGGGGAGGTGGAGCTCCTCGACCGCCGGATCGAGTTTCTCAAGATCGACGGGGGGGAGGCATGAAAGGACGCGGCGACCGGCATGCCCGCGTGGCGGAGCGGATCCGGGAGGAGGTGTCCCTCATCCTCCAGAACAAGGTGAAGGACCCCGGAATGCGGGTGGTGACGGTCACGGACGTGACGGTGACCCCCGACCTCAAGAACGCCCGCATCCATTACTCCGTCCTGGGCGGGGATGAGGACCGGCTTGCGGTCCGCGACGCGCTGCGCCGCTCCAAGGGGTTCATCCGGAAGGAGCTGGGCAAGACCCTGCAGCTGCGGTACTCCCCCGAGGTGGCGTTCCTGTACGACGACACCTACGAGAAGGGAGCCAGGATCGACCGCCTGCTGCGGTCGATCCGGCCGGGGGACGACGGTGAAAAATGACATCGTCGAGATCTGCCGGCTGTTCCGCGAGAAGGACCGGTTTCTGATCGCCTGCCACGAAAACCCCGAGGGGGACGCGATCGGCTCCGAGCTGGCGCTGGCGCTCGCGCTGCGGAAGATGGGGAAGACCGCGACCGTCCTGAACGCCGACCCCGTCCCCGGCAACCTCGCGTTCCTGCCGGGCGCCGGGAGCGTCGTCTTCGACGAGGACGGCTCCGGGTACGAGGTGGCCGTTGTGGTCGATTGCGGCTCCCCCGAGAGGACCGGGCGGGTGGAGGCGGAGCTGCGCAAGCCCCCCGTCCTGGTGAATATCGACCACCATCGGACCAATGGGGGATGCGGCGATTACTGCCTGATCGACCCGGAGGCGGCCGCCACCGGGATGCTCGTCTACAAGGTCCTTTCGGAGATGGGCGTGGAGATCGACGTCGACGTCGCCGTCAACATCTACGTGGCCGTCCTGACGGATACCGGTTCCTTCCACTACACCAACTCCTCCCCGGAGGCCTTCCATATTGCCGGGGAGATGATCCGCCGGGGGATCGACCCCTGGGCGGTTGCGGAGCAGGTCTACGAGACGCAGAGCCTCGACCGGCTGCGCCTGCTGGGGAGGGTGCTGGGCTCCCTGGAGACCGCGGCCGGCGGGAGGGTCGCCGCCATCACGACGATGAAGAAGGACCTTGCCGAATTCTCCGCCCGGAAGGATTTCCTCGAGGGGTTCATCAACTATCCCCGATCGGTGATCGGGGTGGAGGTGGCGGTGGCGTTCCGGGAGGAAGGCGAGGGGGCGGTCCGGGTGAGCTTCCGCTCGAAGGGGCGCGTGGACGTTTCCGGCGTCGCCCAGGCGTTCGGCGGAGGGGGGCACCGCAACGCGGCCGGGTGCACCCTGCGCGGGTCCCTTGCCGACGTCAAGCGCAGGATTTTCGGCGCGCTGGAGGAGGCGCTGCGGTGACCGACGGGGTGATCGTGCTGGACAAGCCCGCCGGTATCACTTCGTTCCGCGCCGTGGAGCGTGCGGGCAGGGCGATCCGGGCGAAAAAGTGCGGACACGCGGGGACCCTGGATCCGCTGGCGACCGGCATCCTGCTGGTGTGCGCCGGCAGGGCCACCAAGATCGCCGGCTACCTCGCGGCGCAGGAGAAGGAATACGAGGCCTCTTTCCGGTTCGGGGAGGCGACCGACACCGGGGACGTCACCGGCAAGGTGACCGAAAGCCGTCCGGGGGAATTCGCGCGGGAAGAAGCGGTCGTCTCGGCGCTGTCCGGCCTCGTGGGCACCCGGGAACAGGTCCCCCCGGCGTTTTCGGCCGTGAAGGTCGCCGGGAAACGGGCGTATGCAATGGCCCGGCAGGGGGTGCCCGTGGCGCTGCCCCCGCGGGTCGTGACGCTGCATGAGGCGAGGCTTCTTTCGTGGTCGGAGGAGGGATTCCGCGTTCTCCTGCGATGCTCGAAAGGATATTACGTACGGTCGCTTCCCCGGGACCTGGAACGGGCGCTCGGTGTGCCGATGACCGTTTCCGCGCTGCGCAGGGTGCGCTCCGGCCTGTTCCGCATCGAGGACGCGGTGGCGCTCGACGCCCTGATCGAGGAAGGGAAGCGCGGCACGGCCGCCTCCCGCCTGGTTCCGATCGGGAAGGCGCTCGCCGGCTTTCCCCAGTGGGAGATCCCGCCGGACGCCGTCGCCGCGGTGCGCCACGGGGGAACTCCCGCGCCCTGGCTCGCGGGGCGGGACCCGGGGCCCGCGCAGGGAGTCGTGCTGCTGACGCACGGGAAAGAGGGTCCGGTCGCCCTCGTGGAGCGCGTGGGGGAGGGGCGGTGGAAGATCGTCCGGGGCATATGAATTTACTTCCTTCCGGGGATATGTTATAAAAACATAATCCGGCGAATATGGCTGATTTTCTGATCCTTTGAAAGGGGAAGGGCGAAGCGAAATGGGATTGGAGACGGAGAAGAAGAAGGACTTGATCGGCAAGTTCAAGGTTCACGAGTCGGACACCGGTTCGCCCGAGGTCCAGATCGCCCTCCTGACGGAGAGGATCAACGAAATCACGGATCACCTCAAGACGCACACCAAGGACTTCAACTCCCGTCGCGGGCTGTTGAAGCTGGTCGGCCAGCGACGCCGTCTCCTCGACTACCTGAAGTCGAAGGAATCGCTTCGGTACAAAGCCGTGGTGGAAGCGCTCGGCCTGCGCAAGTAATTCGGGATACTGACGACATCCACATCATCGCTGCCCTGAGGCGGCCACAGAAGGGAATACGAAAAAATTGGGACACGTGTACGAAAAAGAGATTTCCGGAAGGAAATTGAGCATCGAGACGGGGGTCGTGGCCAAGCAGGCGGGCGGTTCCGCCGTCGTCCAGTACGGGGATTCGGTGGTCCTGGTCACGGCGTGCGGCACCGAGACCCCGAGGCAGGGGATCGATTTCCTGCCCCTGGTCGTGGACTATGTCGAAAAAACGTTCGCCGTCGGCAAGATCCCCGGCGGCTTCTTCAAGCGGGAAGGGAGGCTGTCCGAGTACGAGGTCCTGACCTCCCGCCTCATCGACCGGCCGATCCGGCCGCTGTTCCCGAAGGGATTCTACAACGAGACCCAGGTGATCGCCACCGTCCTCTCCGCGGACAAGGAGAACGATACGGGCGTGCTGGCGATGATCGGGGCGTCGGCCGCCCTGACCATCTCCGACATCCCCTTCACCGGCCCGATCGCCGGCGCGCGCGTGGGGAGGATCGACGGCAAGTTCGTCCTCAACCCCCTCATCCCGGACCTCGAACGCAGTGACCTGAACATCTTCGTGGCCGGCAGCCGCGACGCCATCCTGATGGTCGAGGGGGAGGCCGGCGAGGTCGCGGAGGAGGAAGTGCTCGACGCCATCCTGTTCGCGCACGAGTCCCTCCAGCCGATCCTCGAGATGCAGGAGCGGATGCGGGAGGAGATCGGCAAGCCCAAGCGCGTCTACGAGAAAAAGGAGCTCTCCGCGGAGGACCTGGGCCGGATCGCGGCAACCGCCGAAAACGACCTTCGCGCGGCGTACGACATCCAGGCCAAGCAGGACCGGCGCAAGCGGATCGACGAGATCGCCGAGGCCGTCCGCAACGCGTTTCCGGAGGAGGAGCGGGTCGACAAGGCCTCCCTCATCGCGGACGCCTTCAAGAACCTGGAGAAGCGGATCGTCCGCGGGAAGATCCTCGCGGAGAAGAAACGGATCGACGGCAGGGGGCTCACCGACATCCGGTCCATCGACTGCAGGGTGGGGGTGCTCCCGCGGACCCACGGATCCGCCGTCTTCACGCGGGGGGAGACCCAGGTGCTCGTCACGGCGACGCTCGGCACCACGCAGGACGAGCAGCGGATCGACTCCCTGCTGGGCGATACGACCAAGGCGTTCATGCTGCACTACAACTTCCCCCCCTTCAGCGTGGGGGAAGTGAAGATGCTGCGCGGGCCGGCCCGCAGGGAGGTGGGCCACGGCGCCCTGGCCGAGAGGGCCGTCTCCAAGGTGCTGCCCGGGGACCTGGAGTTCCCGTACACCATCCGCGTGGTCTCCGAGGTCCTCGAGTCGAACGGCTCCTCCTCGATGGCCACCGTCTGCGGCGCGTCCCTCGCGATGATGGACGCCGGGATCCCCACCACCGGCGCCGTGTCCGGCATCGCCATGGGGCTCATCAAGGAGGGGGAGCGGGTCGCCGTCCTTTCCGACATCCTGGGCGACGAGGACCACCTGGGCGACATGGACTTCAAGGTGGCCGGCACCGCGAAGGGGGTCACCGCGATCCAGATGGACATCAAGATCGGCGGGGTGAGCCGGGAGATCATGCTCACCGCCCTCCGGCAGGCCCGGGAGGGGCGCCTCCACATCCTGGAGAAGATGAACGCCGCGCTCGACAAGCCCCGCGCCGAGCTCTCCCCGTTCGCCCCGCGGATCTACGTGATGATGGTGAAGACCGACAAGATCCGGGAGATCATCGGCCCGGGAGGCAAGGTCATCCGGGGGATCCAGGAGCAGACCGGCGTCAAGATCGACATCGAGGACGACGGCACCGTGAAGATCGCGGCGGTCGACGCCGACTCCGCCCGGGCGGCCATCTCCATCATCGAGGGGATCACCCAGGAGGCGGAGGTCGGGAAGGTCTACGAGGGAAGGGTGCGCAAGATCATGGAATTCGGCGCGTTCGTGGAGCTGTTTCCCGGCACCGACGGGCTGCTGCACGTCTCCCAGATCTCCAAGCACCGCGTCAAAGCCGTCGCCGACTGCTTCAAGGAGGGGGACGAGGTCACCGTCCGCGTCCTCGAGGTGGACCGGGACGGGAAGATCCGGCTCTCCCACAAGGAGTTCGAGGAGGAAGGGGAGTTCCCGGAATCCGCGTTCGCCGGGCCCGGCGATGCGCCGGAGCCCCGCGGCGACCGGGAAGGCAAGGCAGGCGACCGCGGGCGCGACAGGGACCGCGATCACGGGGGCCGAAAAGGCCGTCGCTGACCATCCAGCCGATGACGGTCGGGAAAACGGTCCTCGACAACGGGGTCACGGTCATCAGCGAGCAGGTTCCCCACCTGTATTCCGCGACCGTGGGGATCTGGGTTTCCGTCGGGTCCCGCGCGGAGTCGCCCCCGGACAGCGGCATCGGCCACTTCATCGAGCACATGCTGTTCAAGGGGACCGGACGCCGGAAGGCGATCGACATCTCCCGGGAGATCGAGTCGGTGGGCGGGACGATGAACGCCTATACCGACCGGGAGTACATCTTCTTCTTCGCCAAGGCGCTTGCGAAGGATTTCCCGCTGGCCGCCGACCTTCTCTGCGACATCTTCCTCGACTCCCGGTTCGACGCGGAGGAAATGGAGCGGGAAAGGGGGGTCGTCCTCCAGGAAATCCTCATGGCGGAGGACAGCCCCGAGGACTACCTCCATGATTTTTTTCACGAATCGTACTGGAACGGGCATCCGCTCGGCTCCCCCGTGCAGGGGACGACGGGGAGCGTCTCCGCCTTCGACCGGGAGCGGGTGGTCCGGTATTTCGGCGACCGGTTCCGCCGCCAGGGAACGATCGTGACCGTGGTGGGGAACCTGCCGCACGAGCGGGTCGTGGAGGTTTTCGGAAGCGCGCTTTCGGGGCTTGCGCTGGGCGAACGTCTCCGGCCCGATGCGCCCCCCGCGCCGGAACGCGGGGTGTTCCTCAAGAAACGCCCGCTCGAACAGCTCCACCTGGTCCTGGGTGCGCCGGCGCTGCCCCGGGGAAGCGACCTGCGGCATGTCGCGTACGTCCTGAACGGCATCCTCGGCGGCAGCATGTGCAGCCGCCTCTTCCAGGAGATCCGGGAGAAACGCGGCCTGGCCTATTCCATCTATTCCTCCATTTCCTCCTACGCCGATTCGGGGATCCTGAAGATCTGCGCCGGGACGTCCGGCGGTCAGGCGAGAGAATTCCTGAAGGTGGCGGCGGCGGCGGTCGACGAGCTGCGCGCGGGGCGCTTCGACGACGGGGAGATCGCCGTGGCCAAGGAGTGGATCAAGGGAAGCATGCTCCTCAGCCTGGAGAGCGCTGAATACCGCATGTCGCGGCTGGCGATGAACGAGATGTTCCTGGGGCGCCAGGAATCTCCCGACGGCGAGCTGCGCCGGGTGGACGAGGTGACGCCGGAGCAGGTTCGCCGGCTCGCCGCGTCGATGCTCGACCGGGAGCGGTTCTCCCTGGCCGCCGTCGGGGACCTGCCGCCGGGACCCGGCCTTGTCTTCTAGGTTGCCCGAGTCCTGCGTGATTCCCGTCCGGCTCCTCCGGGAGGGGGACGGGGATCTCCTGCCGGCCTACCAGACCGACGGCGCCGCCGGCATGGACCTGCGCGCCGGGATCGAAGGGGAGATCGTGCTGCCGCCGATGGGGCGGACGCTGATTCCGACCGGGATCTCGGTGGCCCTTCCGCCGGGGGTCGAGGGGCAGGTGCGGCCCCGCAGCGGCCTCGCGGCGCGCCACGGGGTGACCTGCCTGAACAGCCCCGGCACGATCGATCCGGACTACCGCGGGGAGATCCGCGTGCTCCTCGTCAACCTCGGCAGCGAGCCGTTTTCCGTGCGGCGGGGCGACCGGATCGCGCAGCTGGTGTTCTCTCCGGTGCTGCGCGTGTCCCTCCGGGTCGTCGACGACCTCGATGCGACCCGGCGCGGCGAGGGCGGCTTCGGACACACGGGAGTGTAGGAGGGCAACGTGATCGAGCGCTATACCCGGCCGGAAATGGCGAAGATCTGGGAGCCGGAGAACCGGTTCCGGATCTGGCTGGACATCGAGCTCCTGGCGATGGAGGCGATGGTCAAGAAGGGGTGGATCCCCGCCGACGCCCTTGCGCGCGTGCGAAAGCGGGCGACGTTCGACGTCCCGAGGATCCACGAGATCGAGAAGCGGGTCAAGCACGACGTGATCGCCTTCCTGACGTCGGTGGCCGAGCACATCGGGGACGACTCCCGGTTCCTGCACGTCGGCATGACCAGCTCCGACGTCCTGGACACCTCCTTCGGGGTGCAGATGCGCCAGGCCCTCACGCTCCTCCTCCGCGATGCGGAAACCGTGCGCGACGTGCTCCGGAAGCGGGCGTTCGAGCACAAGGACACGGTGATGATCGGCCGCACCCACGGCATCCACGCGGAGCCGGTCACCTTCGGCCTGAAGATGGCCCTCTGGGCCGACGAGATGCGCCGGAACATCGCCCGCCTCAAGCGGGCCCGGGACGTGATCTCCGTGGGGAAACTATCGGGGGCCGTCGGGACGTTCGCCAACATCGACCCGTTCGTCGAGGAGTATGTCTGCAAAAAACTGGGCCTTTCCCCCGCCCCGGCGTCCACCCAGGTCGTCCAGAGGGACCGGCACGCCGAGGTGTTCGCCACCCTGGCGATCGTGGGATCCTCCCTGGACAAGTTCGCCACCGAGATCCGCCACCTCCAGCGGACGGAGGTCCTGGAGGCCGAGGAGTTCTTCTCCGAGGGGCARAARGGCTCCTCCGCGATGCCCCACAAGCGCAATCCCGTGCTGTCGGAAAACCTCTCGGGGATCTCCCGCCTGCTGCGGGGGTATGCCGTCACGGCGATGGAGAACGTGGCCCTGTGGCACGAGCGGGACATCAGCCACTCCTCGGCGGAGCGGGTGATCGGCCCGGACGCCACCATCGTCCTCGACTTCGCCCTGGACCGGTTCCGCGGGATGATGGAAAAGCTGCTCGTCTACCCGGACCGCATGAAGCGGAACCTGGAGAGCACCCGCGGGCTCATCTATTCCCAGCGCGTCCTCCTCGCGCTGGCCGCGAAGGGGCTCTCGCGGGAGCGCGCCTACGAGGTCGTCCAGAAATCCGCCATGGAGGCGTGGCGGAGCCGGAAGGAGCTGTCCTCCCTCCTCTGGAAGGACCGCGAGGTCCGGGCGGCGCTGTCCCGGGAGGAATTCGACGAGCTGTTCGACATCCGCTATTACCTCAAGAACATCGATGCGATCTTCGACCGGGTCTTCGGGAGCCGTCCGGGAAGGGCATGAGGACGCCGCACGGAAACGGCCGCACGCGGCCCGGCAGGAAAGAGGGGCTTCCTTCGACCTCCGCGGGGTTCCGTATTACAATAGTAGAGTTGAGCGTCGCGCCGGAGTCGGAAATCGGGACCGGTACGATCGAGGGGGGGGGATAAACGCGCCATGTGCGGAATCTTCGGCGTCATCGGCCATGCCGAGGCGTCCAACCTGACGTACCTCGGCCTGTACGCGCTGCAGCACCGGGGCCAGGAAAGCGCGGGGATCGCCACCTCGGACGGCCACGTGATCACCTTCCACAAGGAGATGGGACTGGTCGCGGACATCTTCTCCGAGGAGGTCCTGGATCGCCTGCCGGGCCACCTCTCCATCGGGCATGTCCGCTACTCGACGACCGGCTCCTCGGAACTGAAGAACGCGCAGCCCTTCGTCGTCGATTTCGAGAACGGCTCGATCGCGATCGCCCACAACGGGAACCTGGTCAACGCGCAGACCCTGAAGCAGGAGCTGGAGGTGAACGGTTCGATCTTCCAGTCCACGATGGACACGGAGGTCATCGTTCACCTGATCGCGCGCTCGCGCCAGGGCAGGATCGAGGAGCGGATCGTCGATGCGCTGAGCCGGGTGCGCGGGGCCTATTCCCTCCTGTTCCTGACGCGCGACAAGCTGATCGCGGTGCGCGATCCCCACGGGATCCGGCCGATGGTGCTCGGGAAAATCAAGGGGGGGCACGTCGTCTGCTCGGAGTCGTGCGCCCTGGACCTCATCGAAGGAGAGCTGGTCCGGGACGTGGAGCCCGGGGAGATGCTCGTGATCGACGAGCGCGGGGTCCACTCCTCGCATCCCTTTTTCCCGGCCCCGGCCCACTTCTGCGTTTTCGAGTACATCTATTTCTCCCGCCCCGATTCGATCATGGGCGGGGTGACCGTCTACGAGGTCCGCAAGCGCCTGGGGCACTCCCTCGCCCGGATGCACCCCGTGGATGCGGACGTCGTCATCCCGGTCCCCGACTCCGGCGTGCCGGCCGCGATCGGCTACTCGGAAGAGTCGGGGATCCCCTTCGAGATGGGGCTCATCCGGAACCACTACGTCGGCCGGACCTTCATCGAGCCGCAGCAGTCGATCCGCCACTTCGGCGTCAAGATCAAGCTGAACGCGGTCCGCGGGGTGGTGGAGGGGAAGCGCGTCGTCGTGGTCGACGACTCCATCGTGCGCGGCACGACGGGGCGCAAGATCATCAAGATGATCCGCGCGGCGGGGGCGAAGGAGATCC
>PQAK01000079.1 GCA_003105225.1 Deltaproteobacteria bacterium
ATTCGAGCGGCACGTTCTCCAGCTTCAGGCGGGCGTTGATCCCCAGGTACGGCTCCGCGAGAAAGTTGGCGTTGCCTTCGACGATGCCGCGCCCCGTCCCGAAGATCGCCGTTTCCATGCGGAAGGAAGAGGGATAGACGTTTTCCGGAAGGCGGACGTTCCGGATATTGTTCGCTTTCAGGTTCATGCGGGTCAGGCGGAGAGGCTTGTCCGGGTCCTGGTCGATATACGTCAGATTTCCATCCGTGATCTCCAGGTCGTTGATCTTGAAAGGGTAGATCGCCTCTATCGCCTGCTGCCAGCCGCGCTCTTTAATCGGCACGGCACTGGCGGCCTCGGTGCGGTATTGCCGCAGGTCGATCCGGACCTCCGGCCGTTCGAGCTCGACTTCTCCGACGACCTTGCCGCGGAGGATCTCCGTCCAGTGGATCCCGAAATGGAGAACCGGGAAACGGGCGATCGGGGGATCCGGGTTCGCCTGCTGGAAAACGGTCATCCCTTTCAGGGTCAGCGACAATCCGATCGGTTGAAAATGCAGCCCCGGCAGGCGGACGGAATATCCTTTCAATGGTGCATTGATCCTCCGTTCCATGGTTCGTCGCAGCGGTTCATCCAGGAAATAGGAGCCGATGAACAGCACGAGGAGAAGCGCGGCCAGCGCGCCGACGCCCCACCGGATCCCCTTCGGCAGCCGGCGAGCAGCCTCGGCCAATCGATTTACGATTTTTCCGGAGGAACCGGTATCTTCGGCGCCCATTCCAGCCATTCCTTCTTCGGTTTGTCGTAAAGGGGGAACCTCGCCCCGTCCTTCGCCGGCCCGTCCTTCGGATCGTCCGGGGTGGCGAAGGCGATCCCCCCGGCCATCACCGTCCTCAGCGACTCCACGTTGATTTCCAGGCCGCGGAACAAGCCGGCCTTCACGTCGATGCCGCTCACGTCCCAGAACTTCGATCCGTTCCGGACCAGCTTTTCATATCGCCGCTTGATGTAAACGTGGATGTCCACGGTGGTGGCGTCGGGACCCAGCCGGGAATCCTGCACGGCGCCCACCTCGATTCCGCGGTAGGTCACCGGCGAGCCGAGCTTCAAGGATCCCATGCGGGCCGCGCGGAGGACGATATTCAGCCCCTTGCGTTCCTGGGCGACGGGGGCGTTCTCCAGGCCGACGAATTCCGTTTTGGGTTGCCCCCCGCCCGGCAGGACCTCGATCTGCGGCCCCGTCATGACCGTCCCCAATCCCGTGATGTTCCCGATACCCACTTCGGGACGCACGATCCAGAAAACCGAGCCTTCCCGGGCGATCGATGCGCCCGTGCGCCGCAGGCGCGCCTTCACCAGCACCTGCTGGAGGTTCCCGTCCAATTCGAGCGACGTCACCTCGCCCACCAGCACGCCGCGGTACTTGATCGGCGTCTGGCCGGATTTCAAGCCCCCGGCGTCCTTGAACGTGATCGTGATCTTCGGACCGTACTCGTGGACTCGATGGAAGATGAGATAGCCGGCGACGATCGCGGCAACCACGGGAACGGCCCACACGACGGGGAAGTTCCATTTCCGCACCTTCACCTTCGCCTCGGGAAGCTCCGCGGCGGCTTCCGGCGGATCGCGCGGTTCGTTCATTTGCCCTTTTCCGCTTCTTCCCAGATCACCCTCGGGTCGAAGCTGGCCGACGCCAGGATCGTGAAAACCACCACCGCGGTGAATGCGAGGATCCCGGGACCGGGCAGGACGGTCGCGAGCTGCTCCAGCTTCACCAGCGCCACGAGGATCGACAGGAGGAATACGTCGAGCATCGCCCACGGACCGATCACGTCGATGATCCTGGAGATCCAGGTACGCTCCCGCCGGCGGCGCGCGGATCCGAAGTGCGTCGTTGCGGACAGGTAAAACAGCCCGAGCAGCTTGAACAGGGGGATCAGGATGCTGGCGAGGAAAACGATCACGCCCACCACCCATTGGTCTGCCTGGAAGAGCGACACGATTCCGTCCCAGACGGTGCTTTCGGAATACGCGCCGTAAAACTCCATCCGCAGGATCGGATAGACGTTCGCCGGAACGTAAAAGATCAGCGCGGCCAGCGAGAACGCCGCCGTCCGGGCGAGACTGTCTTCCTTGCGCTCCCGGAGGGTCGCCCCGCACCGGAAGCACACTGCCGCCGTACCCGGCCGAATCTCTTCCATCCGCTGCAACAGGCCGCAGACCGCGCATGCGACGGTTGTGGACTCCGCTGCCATATCAAATAGATGCCCCGTCATTTACGGCCGGTTCCCATCCTTCTTCCGATGACTCGCAACGGATTCTTGAGTACAATCAGGTTATGTGCCTAAAAACAAAAGAGGAATACTTCCCGTGATGGACTCCGGGCGAACCGCGGTGGTGACGGGTGCTTCGAGCGGAATCGGGGAGGTCTACGCCAGGCGTCTGGCCGCCGAAGGCTACGACCTGATCCTGGTGGCTCGCAGGAAAGACAGGCTTGAGAACCTTGCGGATGGACTGAAGGCGGCCTGCGGGGTGAAGACGGAAATCCTTGCGGCGGACCTGACTCAAGAACCCGATCTATGCAAGGTGGAGGAGCGGATCGCCGCCGCCGCGGACCTGGAGTTCCTCGTGAACAATGCAGGCTTCGGCACGCGGGGCCTGTTCTTCCAGGCGCCGGTCGAGGAACAGGACCGGATGCACCGGCTGCACGTTCTGGCGACCGTGCGGCTCAGCCATGCGGCGCTGTCCCGGATGGTCTCCCGCGGAAAAGGAAGCCTGGTCAACGTTTCCTCGGTGGCCGGCTTCGCGCAGAGTCCCGGCAACGCCTCCTACTGCGCCACCAAGGCGTGGATGAACAGCTTCACGGAAGGGCTCTACCTCGATCTTGCCGCCGCCGGATCGCCCGTCAAGGTGCAGGCGCTCTGCCCGGGATACACCATCACGGAATTCCACGACGTCTCGGGAATCGGAAGGGAGCACGTTCCCGCGCGGTGGTGGATGTCAGCGGAAGGAGTGGTGGACGCCTCCCTGCGGGGACTCGAACGGGGAAACCTGTTCGTCGTGCCGGGCTGGCGCTACAAGTTCTACGTTATCCTGCTGGAGGTTGCCCCGGGATGCATCGTCCGCCCGCTCGCGCTCCGGATCCGGGGAAAGTACGGCCGGTAATCGGCCGGACCGAAAGATGGGCGGCTCAGCGGCCCAGCCGCCGCCCAGCGCTCGATAGAGCGCAATGAGGTCCGTGACGACCTCGGTTTCGCTTCCAGCGAGCCGATCTTCCTCTGCGTACAGATTGCGCTGGGCATCCAGCACGGCCAGGAAATCGACAAGCCCCGCCTTGTATTGCTCGGCCGAGAGGTCGACCGCCAGCCGGCTGTGCCGCACCGCATCGTTCAGCCGGTCGCGACGCTCCTGTTCCTGTGAATAGGCGACCAGTGCGTCCTGGACCTCTTCGAGGGCATTGAGGATGGCGGACCGGTAACGGATCCGCGCCGCATCCCGGCGCGACGTCTGCACGTCGATGTTGGAGCGGATCCGTCCCCCCGTGAACAACGGGATACGGATCCCGGGGCCGAACGAAAAGAAGTTGCCTGCACCAAGCGTCAGATCCTGGAGCTGGGTGGCCTGTCGCCCGGCGGTGCCGGTAAGGGTGAATCGGGGGAACAGGTCCGCCTTCGCCTCCCCGATTCGGGCGGTTGCGGCCGCCAGTTGGGCTTCCGCGCGGCGGATATCCGGACGCCGCTGCAAAAGGGCGGATGGAAGGCCGATCTCCACATCCGGCGCCGCCGACGGGATCGGCTTCGCTTCCTCCAGCTCGCCGCGCAACGCGCCGGGTTCCTCTCCGACGAGGACGCTCAGCCGATGGATGGATACGTCGATTCCGGTGCGAAGGGACGGAACCGCGGCCTTCGTGGATTCGAGCTGCGCCGCGGCCCGCGAGACGTCGAGCTCGGTCGCCAGTCCTGCGCTCGCCCTGGCGATCGTCAGATCCAGCGTTTCCCTCTGAACGCCGATGTTCCTGTCGGCGATCTCCAGACGTCGCTGGTAGCCGCGCAATTGGGCATAAACGCGTCCCACGTCTCCCAGCAGGATCACGAGCACGTCGCGGCGATTCTCTTCCGCAGCCGTCGCATCGGCGCCGGCCGCCTGGACGCCCCGCCGGATCCTCCCGAACACATCGAGCTCCCAGGAGGCGCCCAGGCTCCCCTGGAACACGCTCGTCTCGAAGGGGGAGACCAGGCTGGGGCGCGCTTCGGGATCCGCGGAGGACGGCACGGCGCGGGTCACGCCCTGGTTGATCCCTCCACGGATCCGCGTCGCGGAGGCGCCGGCGTCGACGGACGGAAAAACTCCGGCGCGTGCGACCCCGGTCGCCGCGCGCGCTTCCTGCACCCGTTCGAGAGCCAGTTTGAGATCGAGGTTGCGCTCCACGGCCCGGTCGATCAGGGAATCGAGCTGCGGATCCTCGAACGACGACCACCAGTCGCCGGATCGCGGCGGTCCCGTCGAGGTCCCGCGCGCCGGCGCGACCGTCCACTGCTTCGGGACCTCCACCTGGGGCCGCTTATAGTCCGGGCCGACCGCACAGGCAGCCGCCAGAAAGAAGGGGAGCAGGAGCGCGCTCAGACGTGCACGTTTCATCGCGCTCCTCCCGTCGCAGGGCCGGAACGCCCGGGGGACGCTCCCGATGACGCCTGCGCTTCGATGTAGACATCCACCTGCTGCCCGACGAAAAACGAGGAATTCCCGGCCGCCACGCGATAGATCACTTGAAGCACCCGGGTATCGACACGCTCGGTGCTGTCCCCGGTGAGCGATTTCTTCGGCACCACGTAGGGCTCGATGCGGACGAACCGGAGAGGGATTTTCAGAGACCCGTTTCCCCGCGGGGACGCTACAGCCCCGGCCCCTTCCCGCACGCGCCACGCGTCGTGCTCCTCCACGTCCACGCGAACGTGCAGGGGGGAGACGCTGCCCAGGATCATCAGGGGAGTTCCCAGGCTCCCCGTCGGGGCGAATTGCCCCGGGCGGACGTTGGACTGCAGCACCTCGCCGTCCACGGGAGCGCGCATCGTCAGCCGCTCGATCTCCGTGGCCGCCCGCCGGACCCGCGACTCCGCCGAGTCCACCTTGGCGCGCGCGATTTCGAGGTCCCTTTGCCAGGGACCGGCCTTCAGCAAGCCGAGTTCCGCTTTCGCTTCGTCGAGCCTGGCCTCCGCCGCCTTGGCGGCCTGACGGCGCCGCTGAAGGTCTTCCTCCCGGATGGCGCGACGATCGCCCACGCTCTCGATCCGCTCCTGCTGGATCCGGGCGTCGCGGAAGTTGGCCTGGGCTTCCTGGACGCGGGCCTCCGCGGGCGGTACCTCCTCGGGGCGCGGAAGCCGCACCAGCCTCTCCAGCTCCGCGCGCGCCAGCCGCAGTTCGCTTTGGCGCACCAGCAGTTCGGCGCGCAGGTCGCGATCGTCGAGGGAAAACAGCGGCTGGCCCGCTTTCACCTTGTCTCCCGACCGGGCGAACACGGAGGTTACCAGCCCCGGGACCGCCGTGCTGATGGCGATGTTCTCCGTGTTGGGTTCCACCAGCCCGACGGCGCCCACGGCGGATTCGAGCATCTTGGCCGGGGGGGGAATGGGCGGAGGCTCCTTGTGCCGGACCGGTTTCATGGCGATCACCGCGGTTACGGCGAAAAGCAATGTAAGGGCCGCGATCAGCGGCACCGTTTTCTTCATGGCGTCAATCTCCTTTCTTTCCGTTCACTTCCAGGTTCACGATCCGGCCGTCGTCCATGTGCGCGATCCGGTCGGCGAAGGGGAAGATCCGGGCGTCGTGGGTGACGATGATCACCGCGCGGTCGGGCCGGACCGCCGCCGCGCGCAGCAGCTCCATGACGGCGTGGCCGGTTCGGGCGTCCAGCGCCGAGGTGGGCTCGTCGCAGACGATCAGCCGGGGATCGTGAATCAGCGCCCGGGCAAGCGCCACGCGCTGCTGTTCGCCGCCCGACAACTCGTTGGGCAGCGCGTGGACCCGATGGGACATGCCCAGGGCATCGAGGATCGCTTTGCCGACGGCGACGGCCTGCTGCCGCTTCCTTCCGTCGGCGAGCAACGGCACCGCCACGTTTTCCGCGGCGGTAAGCGCCGGAATCAGGTTGTACTGCTGGAATACGAATCCCAGGTTCTTTCGACGGAAAAGAATGCGCTCTTCCGGCGAGAGACGGCCGGGACGTTCGCCGAGGACCACGAGGTCCCCCGCAGTCGCGTCGAGCAGCCCCGTGATCACGCTGAGAAGGGTCGTCTTGCCGCTGCCGCTGGGACCCACCAGCATCGTCATCTCGCCGAGGCCGGCTTCCATGTCGATCCCGCGCAAGGCCTGGACCTGCGCGTCGCCTCGACCGAATACCTTCATTACATCGCGGCAGAGGACCGCATTGCCGTTTTCGTCCATGGGGTCAGCTCCGGAAAACGACCGCGGGCTCGAGCACCAGCACGCGGCGGATGCTCATCAGGCTGGCCAGACCGACCACGATGAGGATCACGGCGGCGATGCCTGCCATGACCTGCCAGGGCAGAACGATTCCGCGGGTGGGCAGATAATTGAGGGTGATCGAGAAAAAGGCGGCCGCCATCCCCAAGCCGAGGGCGTAGCCGGTGCCGCCCACGACGATCGCCTGCAGCAGGATCATCCCGACGATCCGCCGATTGGTCACCCCGATCGCCTTCAGCGTTCCGAACTGCCTCAGGTTCTCGATGGTGAAGATGTAAAAGGTTTGACCGGCGACGACCGTGCCGACGATGAGAGCGATCACCACGGTGATGCCGAAGTTGATGGGGATGCCGGTATTGCGCATGTAGAAGCGGAAGGCATCGCCGGAAAATGCCGCGGAGCTTCGCACCCTCAGGCCCGTCGCCGCTTCGATGCGCCGGCAGGCCTCCTCGACGGGGACGCCTTCGGCCGGCTTTGCGAGTACGAACGAAAGCAGGTTCCGCTCGCGTCCCACGAATCCGATCGCCTGGCTGTATCGGGTGTGAAGGACCGGGAAGCTTTGGAAGGGTGCCGACGCGTCGCTGATCCCGACGATCAGGACCCGTTTCTCGTTCATCTGAAGCGTCCTGCCCGCCCGGAGGGGCTGGCCGGGGAAAAAGTAGCTGTATCCCGCCTTGTCGATGATCGCGGCGTCCGGGAGTCGGAGGTCGTAGATGGAACCCACCAGCATCTTCCGGGGAGTCCCCACGAGGCTCGCATCGTCCAACCCCATGAGAATCACGGTGCGGAACTTTCCATCGGGCCCCTTCGCCCGGCCCGTGCCCTTGTAGAGCGGCACCGCCCACTTCACGCCGGGCACGCTGCGGACTCGATAGAGGTCGTAGTCCCGCAGGGCGGACACTTCACCGTCATACAGCGTCTGGGGATCCATCACCCAGATGTCGGCGTCCACGACGTCCCGTATCTGGCTCGCGGGCCGCGTCATGATGCCGATGAAGATCGAGACCTGGTTCGCAAGAAGAAACGACGCGAAGGCAATGGCGAAGATCAGGCCGAAATACTTGGCCCGGTCGGCCGTCAGCATCTTTAGGGCTACGAAATTCATCGTCCGTCACCTTTCTTTCCTAATAGATGTATATACACATATTAGGATTCAAAAAAAATATTACGCCTCCCGGGCGGACCGGACGACCCTGTGCGTCAAGTCCCCCAACGCTTCCCACCGCGGATCGCCGAGGATCCGGCGAAGGCGTTCCTGCGCGCGTTCCCAGGCAGGGTAGCTCCGTTCAAGCTGCCGCCGGCCGGCGGCCGTCATGGAGATCAGCCGCACCCGCCGGTCCCCTCCGGTCCGAACTGCGATCCAACCCGCCTTGCGCAGGGTGGCGAGCGTGCGCGTCAGGGTGGTGCTGTCGATCGACATGCCGTTTCCCAGCCGTCCCTGCGAAAGTTCCCCGATCCTCGCGAGCGCCTGCAGCAGGGTGAATTGCGTAACGCCCAATCCCGTGCCGCGCAATTCCCGATCGTACAACTGCGTCACCGCGCG
Source organism: Deltaproteobacteria bacterium (assembly GCA_003105225.1). Lineage (GTDB taxonomy): Bacteria > Desulfobacterota > Deferrimicrobia > Deferrimicrobiales > Deferrimicrobiaceae > FEB-35. The sequence continues at coordinate 8,003 of PQAK01000079.1, forward strand.
CGCGGCGCGCCGAAGGTTGGCGCAGGCGCACGGCAGCATCGGCAACTCCGGCCCTTCCGATCTTTCCTTTGGATCCAGCGTTTCCTTGGCCATAATGTATGTATATACAACTTATTGTCGTCCCTGTCAACCGGGCGGAAAGGATCGTTAACAAGACCCCCTGCAATACGGTCCAATCAAGCCGGGCAGGGGACGCCCGGCTCGACCTCATGCGCTCGCCCGGTCGAGCATCTCGATGGCGGAAGGATCCAGTTCGAGCTCCAGCGACTTCATGAGCTCGTTCAGCTGGTCCAGGCTCGTTGCGCTCGCAATGGGAGCGGTGACGCCGGGGCGCGCGATCATCCAGGCAAGGGCGATCGTGGCGGGAGCCGAACGATATCGCCTTGCCACCCGGTCCAGCGAGTCCAGTATCCGGAAGCCCCGGTCGTCCAGGTACCTCTTGACGATGTCCGCCCGGGCGCTGCCCGACAGGTCTTTCTCCGACCGGTACTTGCCCGTGAGAAACCCGCTGGCCAGCGGAAAGTAGGGGATCACGCCCAGCCCCTTTTCGCGGCAGAGGGGTTCAAGCTCCGTTTCGTACTCGGCGCGATCGTAGAGGTTGTACAAGGGCTGCAAGCTCTGGTACGCGGGATATCCGGATTGTTTGGCGGCCTTCAAGGCCAAGGAGAGCCGTTCCGCGGTGTAGTTCGAGGCTCCTATGGCCCGAACCTTCCCCTGCCGGATCAATTGCGCAAATGCTTCCAGGGTTTCCTCGAGGGGCGTCTCCGGATCGTCGGCGTGGGCCTGGTACAGGTCGATGCAATCCGTCTGCAGCCGTCGAAGCGAATCCTCGGCCGCGCGCAGGATATACGGCTTCGACAGCCCCTTCCTGTCCGGGCCCATCTCCTTTCCGGCCTTGGTGGCGACGAGGACCTTCTTCCGGTTCCCGCCCCGCTTAAGCCATTTGCCGAGAACGGTCTCGGATTCGCCGCCCTTGTGGCCCGGGACCCAATGCGAGTAGACGTCCGCCGTATCGATCAGGTCGCCGCCGGCGGCCGTGAAGGCATCCAGCAGCCGGAAGGACGTCGTCTCGTCCGCGGTCCATCCGAAGACGTTGCCTCCCAGCGCCAGGGGAGCAATCTCAAGCCCGGAGTTCCCCAGTCTACGTTTCTTCATTGCGCTCTCCCGGCACTCATTGGCAATTTGATCTACGTTATCCGAACCCGGCCGTTCGCGCGATCAGGAGCAGCCCTGCCCCGACGAGGACGACCCCGACGGCTCGCGCGACGCGCTCACCGGCCGGTGCGAGACGTTCGACGGTGATGGCCGCCGCCACGACGGCCATCGCGCGAAGGTCCATGACCCCGATGACCAGGAGGATCGCCATCAGGCCGGCGCAGCAGCGACCGCAGTGGAGGCCGAGGCGCAGGCCGTGTCGCCACGCCGTTCTTGCGTCGGCCGGCAGCGCGCGGCCAAGCCCGGGTGCTTCCCGGCAGCAGGCAAGGTGCCGCGCCTTCCACGCGGAGAACTGGAGCGCGCCGGCGACCAGGACGACCCCCCCGACCGCGATCGGAACGGCGCGCGCCAGCACCGGCTGCCGCATCTCGACCGCCGCCAGCGCGACGCCCAGCGGAAAGGCGGCCATTCCGATCACGGTCCACACGAAAAAGTACCCCACGCCCGCCAGCGCGGTCAGCCAACCCAGGCGCGTCTCGCCCGTCCTGTCGACGGCGTCGCGGTAGCGCCGCAGCATGGGGACCAAGGACGGCAGCATCATCGCGACCATCATCACGACCCACATGCCGAGAAACGACGTCGCGGCGCCGGACCACGTCTGTCCGGGCATCCGCATCCACGCCATCGACATCGTCCAGCCGCCGGGCATCTCCATCCCGCCCATCGCCGACATGGACGCGCACCAGGCGATCGTCACCGCCGCGCTGGCGGCGAAGAGCAGCGCCGAGACGCCGAAGAAGGCTCGCTGGGAAGCTCGCTGCGTCAACAGAACCCCTACGCCGCTTTGCGTTTGCCGTATTCGTCGTGGCGGCGGACCCAGATCCCCGTCTCGTTGCGCCCGCGTGGCGCCCGGTCGAGCCACTGGTACATGCTCCAGAGCCCGTCCAACCCGCGCTCATAGGCCGAGTAGGTGTGGTAGACGACGCCGTCCTCGAGAGCGAACGCGCTCATGCCCGGCATCTCCCGCGTGTACGTCGCCCAGTCCGTGCCGACGCTCGCCGCGACCTCGGCCATCGGGCCCTGCTGGCCGGCCTCGAGCAACGGCCGCACATCCATCGCGCGGAAGTTGTACTCGACGGCTCCCGACCGCTGCTGCTCCTGGGTGAAGGCCGCCTGAAAGTCGTAGTTGAAGTCGCCCTCGAACGACGACGCCCACGGGAAGCTCCACCCCATCCGCCGCTTGTACGCCTGCAGCTTCGCGAGCGGCGCGCGCGACACCGCCGAAAGCGTGACATCGTGATTCGCCAGGTGGACGGCGATGCCGTCGAACCCGTCAGCGATCGACGAGCAAACGGGACACCCCGCCTCGTAGTCGGGCCCGAACATGAAATGGTAGACGAGCAGCTGCGAGCGCCCTCGAAAGAGGTCCGCCAGTGATGCGCTCCCCTCGTCGGTCTCGAATCGGTACTCCTTGTCAACCCGAACCCACGGCAGCTCCTGGCGTCGTCGCGCCAGCTCGTCGCTGCGCCGCGTGAGTTCCTTCTCCGCCTTGAGCAGCTCGAGCCGCGCTGCGAGCCACTCTTCACGTGTCCCGGTCATGTGCTTCGTCATTGTTTTTCTCCTTCCTTGCGGGTGTCCTATATCGTTTGTTTCCATCCATTCCAAGTTCGATTCGCGTGGATTGCAGAAGCTTCGTCGATGGAGAGTATCGGGACGCCGAACCTTGTCCTTTATGCTGGTCGGGCGGAGAGAATAAAACGACCAGGAAACGCACGCCGAAGAGGCGGCAGCGTTAGATCTTTTCCCCCGGGAACGGAATGCGTTCTCCGGCATCCAACGTGCGGCTTGCATTAAAAAAAAAGGGAGCCCTTCCTCCGATGATCCTTGCGTCCGCCGCATATCGCCTGGCTCACTCTATCTGGGTGGGAGGGATGGCGATATTCCCCTCGTATTCCCTCTACTTAATCGTCATATCGGCCGTTGCATTATTGGCTCGCATTGCTGCCGGGGAACCGTTCCATGGAGTACGCCAATGGGCAGGGGAACCGAATCCGGTTCCAGTCGCTCTATACGGCAAGGGAGGGAGATGACATGTCTCAGTGCATTTACGAGCGGAACGCAGCCGCCTGTCTCAGTCGGCGGACGACCCCGACGCCGGAAGAGGTGAGGGGAGCTTTCCTCGCTTCCAGACATCCTTGCGATTCCTGCACGATCGGATCCCGACGAGCCCGCGAGGATGCGCAGCGGCGGGTATCGGAACGGATGAGGATCGCTGCGGCGTCTTGATGAGCCGTCCCGCCGTCAGCGGGTGAGCTCCAGGATCAGGTCCCTTTCGGCGTCACCTCTATGGCGACCCGTTGTAGAAGATCACGACGCTGTCGTCGCCTCCGCCCGCCACGCTCGCCATCGTCTGGAGCTGCTCTTTAGTCACCGGGTTGCCGCGAACCTCCGCGTCGAGGAACATAAGCGTCCAGGTGAAGATGTCGTTGGTCGAGGCAAAATCGAACCCGTGTGTCACGCCTGCGAGTGCAACCAGCTCGCGGGTCCCGGTGAGGCGCGACATGCCGATCTCCACTTCGATGATCGGAGCGGTCGTGTCCGCCGTCCCGCTGATGCCGAGGAATGGCAGGGTGACACCGTCGAGCCCGTGCTCATCGAGTCCGAATGCCGGCAGGAACGGCTGCCCGAAATACGGCACGTAGCCGACCGCCGCCTTGATCCGCGGATCGTGGGTCACCTGGCTCACGTCCAATCCAGGGTATGAGGACGTCAGGCCGGCGCCGCCCAACAGCATCATTGTCTCGCCGCCCATGCTCGCCCCGAAGCCGCCGATCCGTGTCGTTTCGATGTGACCTTGCCATTGCGGATGCGCGAGCACGAGGTCGAGCGCCGCGGATATCGAAAGCGGCCGCAGTGCCTGCATCGCCGTGAAGTTGCTCAAGTGCGACAGCACGGCAATGGCGTCGCTCAAGTTATCGATCTTGAGGTCGGAAAAGCGCAGATCGCCGTGAAACGGCGCGACCACAACGTAACCGTAACTTGCGAGAACGGACAGCCCCAGAATGTAGTCGCTGGAGATCGGGCTGCCGCTGTAGCCATGCGAAAAGGCAATCACCGGATAACGAGCCGAGTTGTCCGCAAATAACGGCGCATCCGATCCGGTCTGCATGTGTGGCACAACCTTGCCGGTCGGCAGCGGATAGTCGGGACGGGAGTTGTCGGCCGTAGTGGGATAGCAGGCGAGCACCACGAACGCGACATCCTGTCCGGCAAACGAACCGTAGAGATTCGAGTTCTGCGGCGCGGTCACCGTGGCGATCAGCGTATTCGCCGGGTCCGCCAGCAGATCGGTCGCGTAACGCGACGCGCCGTTGTCCGACGGATTGCCTTCCCAGTAGCTCGATGCGTCCTCTCCGGCACCCACTCGACTGAAATCCTGGGCGACATTGCTGCACGCAACCGCAAAGGGACCCGGCAACGGCAAAGGCTGCACGACGTCGGTCGGGACCGAAGCGCCAGGCGGATTGACGCCATCACCGCCGCCGCATCCGGCGAGGGCAAGTGCGATCCCCGCCAAGGCCGCCAACAGCGTTCCTCGAAAGAATCCGCTCATGACCGAATCTCCTCGCCGGCAACCCTTCGAGTAAATTGCCGGCCGTGCTTCCAGACTGAAATTCGACGTCGATCAGTCCCTCGCGTGTCATCTGGTCAAGGTCTTCGTCCATGACGATTCCCCCCGGTTCCCAGGTATTTGATGGTGGGCAGAATTTCGCGATTCGGCGGTGCGGCGCTCGGGCTACAAGTTCCCCTTCAGGCCGATTTCCGCCGCCACCGTTTTCATCCCCTCGATGGTGTCCGCGATCAACTCCTCGAGGGGTGCCCCCATCAGGGCGGCGCCTTTCTCGATCACGGAGCGGTCCACGCCGGCGGCGAACGCCTTGTCCTTCCATTTTTTCTGTACGCTTTTTACAGGCAGGTCGAGGACGCTCCTTGATGGCCGCACGAGGGCCGCCGCGGCGACCAGCCCCGTCAATTCGTCGATCGCGAAAAGGGCCTTCTCGAGATCGGTGACCGGTTCGACGTCGGTGCAGATCCCCCATCCGTGGGAAGCGACCGCCCGCACATATTCCTCGGGCCACCCCTGGCCCCGCAGCAGGTCCGGCGCATGCCGAAGGTGCTCATCGGGATGTTCCTCGTAGTCCACGTCGTGGATGAGCCCGACGATGCCCCACATCTCCTCGTCGGCCCCCTTCTTCCGGGCGACCTGGCGCATGGCCGCTTCGACCGCCAAGGCGTGGGCGAGGAGGTTGGGGGTTTTCACGTGGTCGGTCAGAAGCCGCCAGGCTTCCTCGCGCGTGGGTTTGCGGTCCATGATCCTCCTTTCATCCGGTCTTCACGATACCAGGGTACCGTTTCCCCTTGTGACTTCAAGTCAATTCGAGGATGGCCGAACCGTCCTCCCGTTACAATCCGTTACAAAGATTTACCTCGCCGAAAAGACCCCGGGATCCTGCCGCGCTAATCTGGAACAAAAACCAAGGAGGCATTCAAATGCCGACGAACAGACGACGTTGGTTTTGGACCCTGGGCCTGGTGGCAGCCGCCATAGGCGCTTTTGGCGTTGCGGGTTGCGGCCGTTTCGGCTGCCGCCATGGGCACGATCCGGCGCAGCGAGCCGATTGGATCGCGAAGAAGATCGCCTCGGAGCTCGATCTGAACGACGCTCAAAAGGCGAAGCTGGACCTCGTCAAGCAGGAGTTCCTGGCGCAGCGCGAAAAGGGCAAACAGGAGCGCGAGGAAGCCTTCCAGACGATTCTCGCGCAGATCCGCTCGAAGCAACTCGACACGGAGAAGCTTCAGGCCTTGATCGACCGGCGCCACAAGCGCATGGAGGAGATTGCCCCTTCCGTTCTGAAGAAAATCGCGGACTTCCATGCGAGCCTTTCCGACGAGCAGAAGGAGAAGGCGGCCAAGAAATTCGAGAAGTTCCATAGTTACTGGCGGTAAGGGGCGTTTCGAGCCGGGCAGGGGAAACCCTGTCCGGCTATCCTGGATCAACGGTAAGATGGAACGTACATCATGAACGCTCCGCGAAGAACACTGCTGATCATCGACGACGACGAACGCCTCTGTTCCCTACTTGCGACGTTTCTTGCCCGGCACGGGTTCGAACTTCTTTCCGCAGGCAACGGCGAGCTGGGCCTCAAACTCATCAAGGATCGCCGTCCCCAGCTTGTGATCCTGGACCTCATGCTTCCGGGAAGAGACGGATTCGAGATCTGCCGTGACATCCGGAAGCACAGCCGGGTCCCGGTCATCATGCTGACCGCGAGAGGCGATATCACGGATCGCGTCGTCGGCCTGGAGCTCGGGGCGGACGACTATCTGCCGAAGCCCTTCGAGCCTCGCGAGCTGGTCGCACGCATCCAGTCCATCCTGAGAAGGACCGAGCCGGGAGCAGCGACGGAAAAACTTACGCTCGGCGCCCTGGAGCTCGATCCCCGCGCGCGCACCTTTCGCTTGAGGGGCAAATCGATCGAACTCTCCACGACGGAGTTCGACCTTCTCGATCTCTTTCTTCGCAATCCCGGCCGCGTCCTTTCCCGCGACTGGATCATGGACCAGCTCCGGGGCCGGGACTGGGAGGCGTTCGACCGCTCGATCGACATCGCCGTCAGCCGCCTGCGGGCCAAGATCGAGGACGACGCGAGAACTCCACGCTATCTCAAAACGATCCGGAAGAAGGGATACCTCCTCGCGAGAGAGGAGCCTTGATGGAACTGCCTCCCGGTCACCGCACCGTCTTCGGACGCATGATTCTTGTCTTTGTCGTCACGTCGGTGCTGGTCGCACTCGCCATCGGAGGCTTCTTCCGGTGGCATTTCGCCGGACAGGGGCCGTTTCGCGGAATCTTCGCGAAAAACGCCCTTCATTACGCCGCCCGTCTTGCCGACGAGATCGGGATCCCGCCCAGCGAACCCGCATTGCGAAAGCTTCATGAGGAACTGGGTATCGGAATACGGGTACGCGCCGGCGGGGAAGAAAAGGCCTATCCGCCGGATACGCCTCGTTTTTCGGACGTACGCCCGTGGCATCGATCCCGGATCCCCGGGATGCGGATGGGAAGGATGGGACGGGCATTCTTCGCGCTGTACGAGCCGCAAGCGGGCAGGTCGTACCTGTTCCTCTTCACCCCCGAACCGGGCGCGATTGTTTCCCCCTGGCCGTGGATCGGACTCGTGCTTCTTTTGTTTTGCATCCTGTTTCTCGCGCATCGGACGATCCGGCGCCTGGTGCAGCCCCTGGCGTCGGACATCCGCCGGATGATCGCCGACAAAGAGCAGCTGCTCCTCGACGTGAGCCATGAACTTCGGTCTCCGCTGGCCCGGTCGCGCGTCGCCTTGGAGCTCATCCCGAAGGGAGAGGCTCGCACCCACCTCGAAGAGGATATGCGCGAGATGGAAACGATGGTGAATCAGCTCCTGGAGTCCTCCCGCCTCCAGGATCCCGGCCGCGCCCTGCGGATGCGTCCCGTGGCGGTCTCCGACATCATCGCGCGTTCCGTGGATCGTCTCAGTCCTTCGCCGATACCCGTGGAAGTCGCGAGTCGCGAGCCGCTCCTGGTGAAGGCGGATGACGAGCAATTGATCGCGGCGGTCCGCAACCTTCTGGACAACGCCAGGAAATACACGGCCCTGAAAGGGACAGGTTCCCAAGCTCCGGTTCAGGTGGCATGGGCGCATCGAACTTCGGAACGCAATGAGCCGGGAGTCGAAATCACGATTCGAGACCAGGGAATCGGGATCCCCCCGGACGAGCTTTCGCGTGTCTTCGAGCCGTTTTACCGGGTGGATCGGTCCCGGACCAAGGCGACCGGGGGAATCGGCCTGGGCTTAAGCCTCGCGCAAAGAATCATCCGGAGCCACGGGGGAACGCTATCGCTCGAAAGCGCGGAGGGAAAAGGAACCATCGCGCGCATCTGGCTTCCGACCGCACCGACCTAGAATCACTATGCTCCGTATTCGCGAGCTAGGAAGCGGCGGCGACCTTCAGCGCCACATCTTTGAGCATCTCCGTGGGAACGGCGCCTTCGATGATCCATTTGTTCCCGAGGATGAAGGTGGGGATTCCCGTGACCCCGACGCGCGCGGCGACCTCGTGCTGCCGCTTCAATCGTTCCTCGAAGCGGGGATCGCTCCACGCGAGGTCGACCGTCTCCCCGGGGACCCCGGCCTCCTCGGCGATCCTCCGGAGAACCGTCTCGTTCCCGATATTCTTCCCGTCGCTGAAGTAGGCCAGGAAGAGCGCCTCGTTCAATGCCTCGAAAACCCCGGGATCCGATTCCCTTGCCGCCTCGGCAAGAAGAAGCGCCTTGTGGGAATTCGTCGTGAACGTCCGGTCGATGAAGGTGATGTCTTCCTCTTTTCCCATCCGGGCGATGTTCGCCGTCAATTGCGCCCATCGCTCCGGGGGATAGCCAAGGCTTTCGATCGGCCTACCTTCCGGAGGGGTCTCCGGGTGGATTTCCAGGAAGCTGCGTTCCACCTTCAGGTCGAAGGCTTCGGCTAATCGGGCGAGACGCCTCTCGCCCACGTAGCAGAACGGTCAAATGTAGTCGGTAAACACCGTCACCCGAAGTTCGGGCTTTTCATTCTCGGCCATATGGATTCGATGAGCGGAACCACCCCCGGGGTTTCGCGGAGGTGACGCCCGATGCCATAATGCAAGCGCCGTGCGATTCCCCGGTGTGTTGCCAGTGCCTCGCGCCATCGGATAAGCGCCCGGGCGACATAAACACTAGAAGGGGTGTGGAAACTCCACCCGATCGCCCGGTCGTCTAACGGTTGTTCCTGACCCCATGCATTCTTGCAAGGGAGAGCCGATGCGCATCGCGATCTTCGGGACAGGAGGAGCCGGAGGCTACTTCGGCGGGAAGCTGGCCAAGGGCGGAGAGGACGTCGTCTTCATCGCCCGCGGCGAGCACGGCCGCGCCATCCGCGAGAACGGCCTGCATATAGACAGCGTCGATGGGCCGTTCATGGTCGAGCCGGCCCGGGTGACGGACGATCCTGCGCAGGCGGGACCGGCCGATGTCGTCCTTGTCGGCGTGAAGGCATGGCAGGTCTCCGAGGCGGCCGATGCGATGCGACCGCTGGTAGGACCGGAGACCTTCGTGGTGCCGCTTCAGAACGGCGTGGAGGCGCCTTCGCAGCTCGCGGCCGTCCTGGGCGAGGAACACGTCCTGGGAGCGCTGGCGAAAGTTTTCAGCTTCATCGTCGCGCCGGGACGCATCCGCCACTTGGGCGGTCCGTCGCAGATTACGTTCGGCGAGCTCGACAACCGCCGGAGCGACCGCGCCGAACGGTTGAGGGAGGTCCTGACCCGGGCAGGCATCGCCGCGGAGATTCCTCCCGACATCCACGCCGCCCTCTGGGAGAAGTTCCTCTTCATCGTCCCCCTCGGAGGCGTCGGCGCGGTGACTCGCGTTCCCCTGGGAGTCACGCGTACCCTCCCGGAAACGCGCGGCATGCTGATGCAGGGGATGCGGGAGATCGAAGCGGTCGCCCGCGCTCGGAATCTTCCATTGCCCCACGATATCGTCGCCAGGACGATGGCGTTCGTGGACACGCTCCCCCCCGACGGGACGTTCTCCATGCAGCGGGATATTGCCGCCGGGAGGCCGTCGGAGCTCGAGGCATGGAACGGCGCCGTGGTCCGGCTGGGAAGGCAGGCCGGCGTCGCCACGCCGCTCCACGAGTTCCTGTACCACAGCCTCCTGCCGTTGGAGATTTCCGCCCGGGGCAAGGTAGCGCGAAAATGAAAGAGGATTCCTTCCGGGATTTCGTGCTTGACCAACTGGGCTCCCTGGAGGGCGTCAGTTGCCGGGCCATGTTCGGCGGCTACGGGCTCTACCTGGGCGCGGACTTCTTCGGCATCGTCTATGACGGGCGCCTCTACTTCAAGACCGACGATTCGACGCGGGAGAAATACCGGGACCGGGGTATGGGCCCCTTCGCGCCGGGCGGGGACCAGGTGCTGAAATCATATTACGAGGTTCCGGAGGAGATCGTCGAGGACGACGAGGAACTGGCCTCCTGGGCGAGAGAGGCGGCATCGCGCAAGGGGAAGCGGAAGGGGAGGGCACCTGCTGCGAAAAGGAGATGAGCGGTTCCGCCGTCAGCGGGTGAACTCCAGGATCAGCTCCCTTTGCTCCGGGTACTCCCGCAGCAGTTCGTCCCGAGAGGGCATCGTGAAATCCGCGAATTCGAATCCCGGGGACACGATGCATGCGGAAAGAGTGTAATCGCCGGATGATCTTGCCGACTGCAGATCTCCCGAAGGGACGACGGCAACGGGCACGCCGCCTTGCTCTACCGGCCCGAGCGTAATCCGCTGAATCTCCCGTCCCATAAGAACCAGTTCCAGCGGGTCTCCAGCGAGATGGATCCACGCTTCTTCGCTGCGCAGCCGGTGAAAGGCGGAAAAATCGCCCCGGGTAAGCAGGTAGTGGATTGCGGTGAATGCGGTCCGCGCTCCCGGATATCCAGGTATCTTACCAAGGAGGAGGGAAGAGCGGTGCACCTCCCGGAACCACCCGCCTTCCGGGTGCCGCTCCAGCCGGTACGCGGCGATAATCTCCTCGGGTCCCATCTGCGGCCTCCGGCCCGACACCATCGAGTATACGGCTCCACGCGCATGATATCGCTTTGAGAGCACCTGGAGCGGACCTTCAAGTGGCGATACGGTTACAATGACGCTGTAGGGTATTCCGGGAGGGCCGCACTTAGACCATCACCACAATCTTGCCGACTTGTTGGTTCGACTCCATGTACCGATGCGCCTCGACGATCTGGTCGAGCTGGAACGTCTTGGCGATCACCGGCTTGAGCTTTCCAGCGGACAGACCGTCGACGATGAACTTCGTGGCTCGTTCGAGCCGCTGCGGATCTCCGGTTATCTCAAACAGGACATAGCCGCGGATGGTCAGCGACTTGGCCACCACTTCCACCAGTGGCAGCGGGGTCGGGTCGGTACTGAGGACGCCGTACAGGAACAGGATGCCGCGCTCGGCCATCGCCGCCGTCAGCTTGGCGACGGTAGGCCCGCCGACCGGGTCGAACACGACGCGGGCTCCCTTCCCCCCGGTGAGCTTGTTCGCCTCGGCGACCAGGTCCTGTTCCCCGGTGGCGATGACGTGCTCCGCGCCGGCGGTAAGCAATGCCTTGCGCTTGTTGCTGCCGCGCGTGAGCGCCACGGGCGTTGCGCCGACCATCCGTGCGATCTGGATGGCGGCAATGCCCACGCTGCTGGAGGCCGCCGGGATCAGCAACGTGTCGCCGCCTTTTAGGCCCGCAATGTCGATCAGCGCGCCGTACGCGGTGATATATTTCATCCATACCGCCGCCGCCTCGGCCCACGAAAGCGACGCGGGGTGCTTGGCCACCGCGAAGGCCGGCACGGTTGCCGTGTCGCCGTAGACGCCGTACTCGTTCTGCGAGAACGCCGGGATGGTGCTGACGGCGTCGCCAATCTTAAGCCCATGCACGCCTTCGCCGAGCGCCGCGACGGTACCCGCCGCCTCGTACCCGAGACGGGCGGGGAACTTGGGCTGATCCAGGTAAAAGCCCGATCGGAACATCGCCTCGGCCCGGTTCAGGCCGAGCGCCTTCACTGCGATGCGGACTTCTCCCGGCCCCGGCGGTGGCACGTCCACCTGCTCGATCCTCAACACTTCCGGGCCACCGGTCTGATGGAATCGGACGACGAGTGCCATGACGGTCACCTTTCTTCTCCGAATCGCTGTATTCCGCCGATTACCGATTGGATTCACCGAAGCGAGTGGAGGTCTCGCTCAGCTAAAACTACAGACCAAGCTCTTTCATTAACCGCTTCCAGAGGTCCCCCCTTCCCTTCGACCCGGCCTCCCCCTCTACCTGGGGGCGGATTTTTTCGCCATCGTCTACGATGGGTGGCCCGGATTTCGAACCAGATCCGTCACAGGAAAGGTTCAGAATCCGATCCGCCGCCGCGGTGTCTTGGGCGGTTCCATCAAGGCGCGGATCGCGTCGAAGACCATGCGAAATTGTTCGTCATATTGCTTTTCGAGTGAGTCTACCTTTCGTGCCAGTTCCGCATGGGATACGAGCATCCGCCGCATCCGGACAAACGCTCGCATAATGGCGATGTTGACCTGAACCGCACGGGGACTGTGAAGGACCCCGGATAGCATTGCGACGCCCTGCTCTGTGAAGGCGTAGGGAAGAAATTTCCGATGCTGTCCGCGCCCGACCTTTAAGGTCGCAATTTGCGACCTTAAAGAAACGTCCTCCTCGCGAGAGAGTTGGAACATGAAATCTTCCGGGAATCGTGTTGCATTCCGTCTCACGGCCTCGTTCAGCCTCTTCGTCGATACACCGTACAGTTCTGCTAGGTCGGCGTCGAGCATGACGCGGTGCCCCCGAATTATGTGAATTCGCTGAGATATATCCTCCGCACCCCGTAAACATGCTTGTGTCACAAGTGGAATGAATGTTAAAATGTGTCACGAATAGAATTGCCCGATACGTAAGGGGGGTGCGGCATGAAGACGATGAACATCCGAGAGGCAAGGAAATCCATGACAAATATAGATAAACTTCTCGATACGGAAGGGGAAATCACGATTACGCGGAGGGGGGAGCCGATCGCGCGCCTGTCTCCCATGGGACGCAGGAAAGGAATTCCCTCCCACAGGGCGCTGCGCGAATCGATTTCCCGGCAGACAGTGCAAAGCGAAACGCTGGTCAGGGAAGACCGGGACGGACGGGGATGAGAGACGGCATGCGATGAGCGTTGCCTACTGCGATACAAGTGCCCTCGCCAAATGGTACATCCCCGAGCGTCGATCCGAGGATGTGGAAGCGTTCCTCCGTGAAAATGGCCCGGTCCATATCAGCGGTTTGACCGCGGTGGAAATGAGGAGCCTCCTTTCGAGGCGCCGCCGGGAAGGCCATTTCGATTCCAAGTCGGAGGGCCGGATATACGCGACGTTCGAAGAGGACATTCGCGAGGGATTCCTCATCTGTCACGCGCTTCCCGCGGATCTTGCGCGCGGGGCCGTCTCCCTGATTTCGATCCTGCCGGATGTTCCTCTAAGGACGCTTGACGCACTGCATCTCGCGATGGCGAGGGAGATCGGCGCCCAGGTGATCGCCACCTCGGACAACGTCATGGCCGACGCGGGCAGGGAGATGGAAATCGACATCGTCTGGTTCGGAGATTGACGACCGCCTGCCCGTGCGGCGTCTATGTGGCGGTTGCGGCTTTTGCGTTGGCTAAGTGTACGCCGCCGTTACGAATGATGATATTCAGGATGAGCTGTTCGGTGGTCATGTCGCCTCCTGCCGCGGCGATATGGCCGGTGCGATCCAGGTCGGCGTCACGGAGCCCGGCCACGTACTCGGCGATGGATGTGCCGTGTTCACGCAAAAGCTCGAGCACATCGTCCCGAGTGCAGTGGCGGTGTTTTTCGGCATGTTTGTAGTTCATCCGGTCGATCACTTCCTGGGTAAGATCCGGCAATTTCTCCCCTGTGACCATCATCTTCGCCAAATCTAACGCGCCGTAGTGGCTTGCGGCAACGTGTCGGGCTACCACGCCCACCGGCCATTGTTCGCCCGGGCATACCTTTTTCCAATTCTCGTCCGAGCAGTTTGTTACGAATTCGATCCATTCATTGTTGAAGGTCTTGAAGCGCTCGGCCAGATCGATGGCTCGTTGGCTCATTTTCGCCTCCGGCTCCGATGCATATGGTGATCTTACAATGGTATCCGAATGCCTACTCCGAATACGATCTTTCTTTTCATCATTCGTTTTTATAATCGCAGGTGGCCAACCCCAGCGTCCAGTAGCGCGCGGACGAGTTCCCGCCGAACTGCCGTCCGATCCCGTATGGCTGAACCTGCAACAATGTTACGATGAATCGAACAGTACCTCTTATCGGAGCGCGGATGTCGCAGTCGAACAAGACCGCCTACCTGAGCAAGTCGCTCTACATGCGTGGCCTCCAGTGCCACAAGTCCCTGTACCTCGACCGGCATCGGCCGGAGCTTCGCGGCGAGGCGACGCCGGAGCTCGAGGTGCTCTGGGCCAGAGGGCACGAGGTCGGCGTGTACGCCCACATGCTGTTCCGCGGGGGAGTGGGCTCCTTGTTTTGGTGAAGGCGGACATCGTCGTCCGGAATCGCGGCTACTGAGACCTGTACGAAGTGAAGAGCTCCACCTCCGTGAAGGAGCATTCCTGGGACGACGTGGTGGTGATAAGACGGTCCTGGTGCAGGAGATGACGTACGACGACATGGAGATCAGCGACGGAGCGATGGATCTATAGTGAGCCTCGTTCGGCTGCTGGAGAAGATGCGGTCCTTCTGACTTAATCGAGGATTCCCTGCCACCCCCAGCCGGTTCATTCATCCTCCCATGGCGTCACGAGCTGGAAATAATTGTTGTCCGGATCGGCGAAGGTCGCGATCATCATTTTCGCGTCGTCCATCGGGTTGTAAGGCTCCGCGACGACGGCGGCCCCGGCCTTTTTGATTCTTGCGAATTCGTCCTTCACATCCTTTGTCTCGAGGTTGAACATTATCCGTTCGGGGTTAGTGCTCCTGCCCTTTACTTTGTCGTGCGGGCCGATCGTGATGAATCCCTTGCCCGCCATGAATCCGAAGTAGCCGCCCTCCGACCAGTCGGGATCCTTCTGGAAAATCTTCTTGTAGAAATCCGCAAGCTTCTTGGGATCCTCGGAAAAAACCAGGATGGAATTGAAATTCAGCATGGTCGTCACCTCTCTCTCTCGGATGCCGATACCTTTATTCGATGCGGAAAGACGGGTCGGAGATCGATTTCCCCTTGCCGACGGGGCATCGGCCCGGTGCCTTGAGGCGGTCCCGGACCCGCCCACTTGAACTTCTCATCTAAATGAGGTCGCAAAATCGTCAAGAGCAGGGTGATTTGGATGGACAAATTCCGATCCTGGCAGGGAGTCGATCATGCTTTGGACGATGAGTGTGATTCTCATCATTTTATGGCTGTTGGGATTTGTCAGCGGCTACACGATCGGTGGATTCATCCACATCCTGCTGGTCATCGCCATCATCGTGGTGCTGGTCCGGGTCATACAGGGACGAAGTCCGTTGTAGCCATCGGGACCTGGTGCCGGAAAACCTGGTTTTCTCAGGGTTTCGGGATGCGGAAGGTGCTGATCATCGCACTCCCGCTCGCCGCATAAAGGAGCGTAAACGGGTGAAATATCCATGGCCCTACCCGATACGCCCCAAAGGGGAGGAGATGATCGATCCTGCCCTGCCAAAAGGCGATGCCAAGAATGATTACAATGACGATACTGGTAGGGATGGGAGTCCCTTCGTAATATTTTACCTTTCCTGTTCCGCCTGAAAGCGCCTCGGCGGTCACATTAAACCTTGCAAGCCGGCTGATTCCGCAAGCCACGAAATAGATTAAAATCAGTGCATCCCACATGCCTTGCAGGCCCAATGCAAACCCCAGGACGGCAGGCGCAACGCCGAAGGAAACGATGTCGGCCAGTGAATCGAGATCGGCCCCAAGAAGCGAGGTCCGCTTTAGACGATGAGCCACGAACCCATCGAGAACGTCGCAGACAAGAGCGAGAGGGAGGAGGATAAAGACCGCCCAGAGACGAGTGGAAGCGGAACCGGTGACATGATGCAGACACAGAAAGATCGCGGCCATTCCGAAGCCTGCATTTGCCAAGGTGATAAAATCCGCCAGGACAAAGGATCGGATCATGGACATCGATTTTTTGGATGGATCCTTCACACGCCCCTGCACTCCTTCCCCAGCCGCCGAGTGTCCAAAGGGTCACGGGGATTGCCGTGACCCTTACTTCAACGGAATCTGATGGAGCGTTTCGACCAGGAGATCCATCACCTTCTGCACGCTGGGGACGAACAGTTGTTCATCCGTCGTGTGGACCTTCTGGTTCGTCGGTCCGATGGAGATCATGTCCAGGTTCGGATACTTCCCGTAGATCGTGCCGCATTCCAGTCCCGCGTGGACGGCGCCTATGTTGGGTTCCTGCGCAAAAAGGGCCATGTAGACATCCGACATCAGGAGAACGAGCGGCGATTCGGGATTCGGCTTCCATCCGGGGTAGCGGCCCGAGAATTCCACTTGCGCCCCCGCCAGCTCCCATACGCTGGACAGCATCGATCCCACGTCGTCGATGGAGGTATCCACCGAGCTGCGGATCCGGTTCTCGACTTCCATGGCGCGGTCCCCGGCGTGGACGACGCCCATGTTGGTCGACGTCTCGACCAGGTTCGCCACGTTGTCGCTCATGCGGATCACCCCCTGGGGAGTGCCGTAGAGGGCGTTCACCAGGTCGCGCTGGGCCTTGTCGTTCATGATCCTGGGAGGCGGATCGGCAACGGCCGCCGTCACGCTCAGATCGGTCTCGACGGCCCCCAGTTCGCTCTTCAGGATCCCTTCGTATTCCGAGATGTGCGCCAGGAAATCGGGTTCCCGTCCCCAGGGGATGCAGACGAGCGCGGAGCCGTCGCGGGGGATGGCGTTGGCCGCCGTCCCGGAGTCGATCTGCGACACGCGGAGCCCGTATCTCCCGGCTCCATCCTTCAGGAAGCGCACCAGCAGCTTGGCCGCGTTGCCTCGCCCCAGGTTGATTTCGAGCCCCGAATGACCGCCTTGGAGACCCTGGACGGCTACCCGGTAGGCAGCCATGCCGCCCGGAAGGCCGGTCTCTTTATAGGGGACCTGGATGGCAGCGGCTTCCCCGCCCGCGCAGCCGATCGTGAAATCGCCTTCGATCTCGCCGTCCAGGTTGATGAGGATGTCCCCCGTCAAGAGGCCCGGCGCCAATCCCGTGGCGCCGTCCATGCCGGCCTCTTCGTTCACGGTGAACAACGCTTCCAGGGGGCCGGACGCTATCGTGGCCGATTCCAGGACGGCCATCGCCAGGGCGACCCCGATCCCGTCGTCGGCGCCCAGGGTCGTCCCCTCGGCCCGTACCCAGTCGTTATCCACGTAGGCCGCGATCGGGTCGTTGTCCCAATCGTGGACCGTATCGGGCGTCTGGTCGGCCACCATGTCCATGTGGGCTTGTAAAATCACGCCCTTTCGGTTCTCCATCCCCGGGGTGGGCGCTTTCCGGATGAGCACGTTCCCCACGTTGTCGACGATCGTTTGGAGCCCGAGGCCGTTTCCGAACGACACGAGGTAGGCCCGCACTTTCTCCTCGTGAAGGGAACGGCGCGGGATCTGCGTCATATCGTAAAAGCGTTTCCAGACGTCTTTGGGCGCCATGTTTTGATACGCATCCTCCAACGGGATTTTTTCTGCCATGGCTCCCTCGCGCAATGCGAAACAGTCCGCCAAAGCGGCGACGGCCAGGATCGCCAATGCCAGCCTGATGGATCGATCTACCCCGAGCATGATCGCGATCTCCTTTCCGCCGGTTCCCAGCCCCGGCCGGCCAATCGTCCCCGCGACTGCATCGATTAAGGCTTTGTGCCTGATATTGATGATACCGCTATATAGATACATATCGATATACTGATTTTATGCCGCAAGACCGGCGCCTGGATGTGTCAAAATCAGAAGGAGGGCAGCGGCCTGGCGTTCCTCACGGTCGACACGGAGTCCCTCGACGCGGTGGACAGGAGGATGAAAATCCTCTCGGGGATGACCCTGCCGTCGAAATAGGGGTCCCGGCCGGTCCCTTCCTTACCGGTCGGCCAGGTCCAGCGTCCAATAGCGGGCGGACGGGTTGCCTCCGAACGGGCCGACGGCATATCCTGCGCCGATCTCGGTGAACGTCGGCTCCTTTCCGTTCCCGTCCCCCCCTCCCCCGCACGCGGGCAGGATCAGGATCAAAAAGACCGCAAGGACAGCCAAATACCTGTTAATCGGTGCTTTTACAGGGAAAAGGTCGTTCATGTCACCCCGGTTTTCCTTTATCGTGTCGGGGGTCACCGATTCCGTTCGGCAGGCGCTCCGACATTTTTTCAAGCAGGGTGCCGGAATCGTGCCCGAATGAAATCCGGAACCAGGATGATCCTATCTGATTCGTAACAGAATCGTCTGCGCGATGTTGCCTCATCCCGCACGACGGGAGGTGGGATTTGAAGACGAACCGGACGGGGGAGGATAAAAAAAGTGGACGGGCATCCCGTCCGATGATATCTATCCCGCTGAACTTTCCCCTCCGTTTTATCGTTGGAGGGGTTACGAAGATCCGTTCAGGTTGCTATCATTCGCTTTTGTCGCGTATCTGACCGAAAGAGAACCCGAGGAAATATGACCATACCCCTGATGATCGTCGAGTCCCCCACCAAGGCCAGGACCCTTGCGCGTTTCCTGGGGGACCGGTATCGCGTCGAGGCCAGCGTCGGCCACGTTCGGGACCTTCCGAAAAACGCCAAGGAGGTCCCGGCGGAGATCAAGGGCAGGAAATGGGGTTCGATGGCGGTGGACGTCGAAAACGACTTCCAGCCGTATTACGTCGTCTCATCGGACCGCAAGGGCGCGATCCGCGACATGAAGGCGGCCCTGAAAGGCGCGTCGGAAGTTCTCCTGGCGACCGACCCCGACCGGGAGGGGGAATCCATCAGCTGGCACCTCCTGGAGCTGCTGAAACCGAAGGTGCCCGTTCGCCGCATCGTTTTCCACGAGATCACCGAAGAGGCGGTCCGCAGCGCCATCCGGGAGGCCCGCGGGATCGATCGCAACCTGGTGGATGCCCAGGAAAGCCGCCGGATCCTGGATCGTTTGTTCGGCTACGAGGTGTCGCCGGTCCTTTGGAAATGGATCGCGCCGAAGCTGAGCGCGGGCCGCGTCCAGAGCGTCGCCGTCCGGCTGGTCGTCGAACGGGAGGAGGAGCGCAAGGCCTTCCGGAAAGCCGGGTTCTGGGACCTCGAGGCGAAGTTGAGCGGGGAAGGCCGGGAGTTCACGGCGACGCTTGTCCGGGTAGACGGGAAGCGGGTCGCCGTCGGGAAGGATTTCGATCCCGTTACCGGGAAGCTGGCGAACGAAGAGGCGACGGTGCTCGAAGGGGAGAGCGCCGCGGCGCTGGTGGAGACGCTGCGGGGCGCGATCCCCTGGGAGGTCACGGGGGTCGAAGAGAAGCCCGTGACGCAGCGCCCGGCCCCGCCGTTCACCACCTCGACGCTGCAGCAGGAAGCCAACCGTAAATTCGGGTTCTCCGCCGACCGGACGATGTCGGCGGCGCAGAAACTGTTCGATTCCGGCGTGATCTCGTATCACCGGACCGACTCGACGACCCTGTCGGACAAGGCGCTGGAGGAATCGAAGCGCACGATCCGGGGGATGTACGGGGACGCGTATTACGGCGGCGCGCGCCGGTATCAGACGAAGGTCAAGAACGCGCAGGAGGCGCACGAGGCGATC
>PQAK01000080.1:0-2317 GCA_003105225.1 Deltaproteobacteria bacterium
AATTGTTGCCTAATTCATCAGTTGGAATTCCGACGAACGGAGCGAGGATTTTGAAGGGAATGGGGACGAAGGCGGGGACGGAACGGTGGATGGAATTGCGGGGGGGCGAGCGGGGAGAGCGTCAGGGAACGATATCGTATAGAACGAGCTTGATGTATTCCTTAAGGAGAACGCCCGGACCTGCCGAATCTTCCGCCCCATAAACGTACAATTCAGGGGAGGCGTTTCGGGTAAAGCGGGAAAACGTTCCCAGAACCCGCTTCGTATGGTGCGTCGAGGAGACCAGGATCAGCCGCTTGCAGCCGTTCCTGCCCGCGAAGCCGATCACGTCCCTGGCCTCGCTCCACGTCCCGAATAACGACGGCCGCACGCTCACGGCTTCGACGTCTTTTTTCCTCACCTTCAGCCGTTCCAGCTCCCGGACCGCCCATTCGTCGTTCGTCAGGTTGCGGCCCAGCTCCGGGCTGTATTCGGTAATCCCGGGGCGTTCCAGGATCAGGATCCGCCTTGCAAGGCCCTCGTGGTACAGGGATGCGGCCTTCCGGAACCGCGCCGTCAGGCTCTCCTGGTTTCCGCCCAGCACGTAGATCAGCGTCGTCGATTCCCATTCCGTCCCATGCGGGCCGGCCGGCACGGGTTTCTCCGCTACCAGCCTCCTCGCCAGGAAATCCGTGACGCAAGTCCGATGCGGGGGAAAATTCGAATCGAATACCGGGCCCCGGCGTTCGAAAAGGACCAGGGCGACGCCCAGGAGGAGTATCAGGACAGCCGCATACAGGAATAACCTTTTCACTCTGCCGGTTCTCATGATGGATTCAATGGTCAGCGGTCCGGAAGGCTTCAGCCATGCATGGAGTACGCCATTCGAATGTCCCAGTCGGCGATATCCAGCACCCTGCGGCCGGCCAGCATGCGGTCGTTCTCCGGGATCCCTTCTTCCAGCGGTTTCACCAGGATGCACTTTTGCGGATCGGCTATCCCGGAATCTCCGACGCAGGGCCGGAATCCGGAATTTTCGAGAAGGGATCTTGCATCGGCCGGCAGCGTCGCTCCCCAGATCCTCAAGTCGGGGAAGTGTCCCAGTCTCAAGGCGGCCTGGAGCAGTCCGGCCCGGACACGCTCGTCGGAGGCCTCCCAGTCCACGATGTTCGTCACGGACCGGACCAGGACTTCCGGGAGGTATTCCTGGAGGATCAGGTATCCCTCCAGTTCCTTTTCCTCCCAGAAAAGGAACCAGTATTTATGGATCGGGTTCCGGAAGCGCCAGGAAAAATAGGCCTTGTCCCGGACGTGCCGGATCCGCCCGTCGTACGGAACCCTTTCGACGAGCCGCGCCATTTCCTCCGGGAGAGGCTCCTGCCGCAGGAAAACCCTGGGGCCGACCTTGATCGGACCCTTGGCCCGCCGCCCGCGAAGGTCCGATCGGAGATGCCGTTCCAGCCGGCTCCGTACGCGATCGGCGTACCGGTGGAAGAAACGCATCCCGGACATTTTATCGTGCAGGCGGCGGAGGCGGTCCACTCTCCGGGACCCCCGGCGCAGCTCCCCCACTTTTCCGACATGGCGCCATCCCGCTGCAAGCGAGGAGAGCCGCGTGATCTCCCCGGCGCTCACGCTGAAAACATAGTCCCAGCCTTTTCCCCTGAGGTCGTCGAACGCCGCACGCATGATGGTCGAGACGACCCCCCTGCTCCGGCAGTCCGGAGCGATCACCAGGTCGTCGGCATGGAGCCCGAGAAACTTCCGTGGAGGGGATCCCGCCTCCATCATCGCCCCGTATATCCCCCTCATCCCGACGGGTCTCCCGTCGCCGAGTGCGAGGTAGATCCGGCTCGTCCCCGGATTGGGATTATTTCCGTACTTCCACTCGAGGTAGGCGGCGCTCACGGAAGCGTCGCCCCAGAAATGGGAGTGAAGCTCGGCGAGCTGATCCTTCCTCTCGGGAGTATAAAGAACGATTTCGACCGGCAGCCCCTTCACCCGGCGGGGCCCCCGCGGCGGCGCTTCCCGATGAAATCCAGGATGTCGGTAATCGTGTCCCACTCCACCGAGGGATCGAACGTTTCGAGGTCGAGCCTGGTCCCCGTTTCCTTCTCGATCCAGACGGCCAGGTTGAACAGCGCCATCGAGTCGATCAGGCCGGATCGGATGAGGGAGGTGTCGTCCCGCAGGGCGGTGCTCGCCTCCGGCGCGTTCTCCTCGAGGATTCCGATGAGATGTCCCCGCAAGGACGGATCCGTCGATCCGCGGTTCACCGGAGCACCTGCCGAAGGTCGACCGGGGAGAGGGACTCGCATCGGGAGGCCACGCTGGAGCG
>PQAK01000080.1:2414-4200 GCA_003105225.1 Deltaproteobacteria bacterium
CCTTCAGGACGAACGCGATCCCGATATTTTCCCCGTGGAGCGGGTCCTCGAAACCGAAGGTGCAGACGTCGATTGTCCTGTCGAAACGCTCCGCCACCGCGTCGATATCGGAGGGGTGCACCTTCATCCCTCCCTTGTTGATCTCGTCCCGCTCGCGCCCCTTGAGATAGAGCCAGTTCCGGCCGTCGAAGACCCCGATATCCCCCGTGAGAAACCATCCGTTGGAGACGACCTGCCGGGTAAGGTCCTCCCGGCCGAAGTATCCGCTCATCAGCGCCGGCGTATTGATCCACACATACCCCGGTTCGCCGGGGGAACATTCCCGCGCCTCCGCGTGGAGGGCGTCCGTGTCCGAACTGTTGAGGACCCGGATCACCGCTCCCCACGGCTCTCCGATCAGTCCGTCTTCCGGCGTGAAATCCGGGACCGTGGTGCCCGCCACCCAGCTTCCGGTTTCCGTGATCCCATAGGAGTTGAAGACCTGCCGCGTACCCGTCCATTCCTGGACGTCCTTCCACAGGAAGGCCGAGAGCGGCGCGGAACCGCAGAATACCCTTTGCAGCCCGCGCGCCCGTGGCGGACGGGCGGTTTTGAGCGCCAGGCGCCAGATCGTCGGAACGGAGGACAGGAACGTGATCCCGTTTTCATCGATCAGCGTCCCCAGCTGAAGGATTACGTCGGGCCGGAAGGGAGGCAGGATGTAGAGGTCCTGGCCCGAGAGCCAGGGAAAGAGGCAGTTGCAGATCAACCCATGCCCGAAGTGCGTGGGAAGCAGGCAGAGGGTGCGTCGGAAAGGTTCCAGGCCGAGGCTCTGCCGGAGGGTGATCCAGCGGGCCCGAAGCGACCTGTGGGTGTGGACGACGCCCTTGGGCTGCCCGGTGGTGCCCGAGGTGAACAGGATCAGGGCCGGCTTGTCCAGCCCGGGGAATCCGCCGGAGACAGGGAGGCTTCCCTCGCCGGCGCTTTCCCCCGCGGCCTCCGAAGCGTCCAGGACGCGGATGCCCATGGAGGACAGCCCCTTCGCCGTCGGGTCGTCCGCATTTCCGAACCACAGGGAAAATCCCGGGCGGGCCGCCCGCGCCAGCGTTTCCACCTCGAATTGCGTCAGCCTCCCGTCGATCGGGACCACGCAGCCGCCGAGGCTCCAGACCGCAAGCAGGTCGATAAAGAATTCGGGCCGGTTCCCGTAGTGCAGGAATACGAGATCGGAATCCGCGAGGCCATGCCGTCGATAAAAGGCGACGCGCGCCCGGTATCCCTGCTGGATGGAGGCATTGTCCCAGGTTCTGCCCGTCAAAGGTTCGACCAGGTTGCCGACTTTCAGATCGAGAAACATCGCCCCCATCCTCCTGCCGTTTCGTAGAGGCGCCGCCGGGAAAACGGCAGCGGTCCCCGCAAAGTATTAAGTTATGGATTCGGAATTGTCGATATAATTGTTCGGACCCTTTTGGGGCCGTACCCGCTTCTACCGAAATCGACCGCGGAGGTCACAAGCGATGGAAAGGCTCGAGGCGCTCGCCGGACGCAAGGATCCCGGAACCGACGGCATCTTTCCCCTGATGGGGATCTACGATGTCTTTTCCGCGACGATCGCGGCAAAGCATTTCGACGGCATATTCTTGAGCGGGTTCGGTCTTGCGGCCAGCTTCTACGGATTGCCCGATATCGGTTTTCTGCCCTGGTCGGAGGTCGTCGCCCTCGCCCACCGGATCCGGACCGTCCTGCCCGATCCGTATCTCCTCGTCGACATCGACGACGGCTACGCCGACGTGAACGTCGCCTGCCA
>PQAK01000080.1:4492-7093 GCA_003105225.1 Deltaproteobacteria bacterium
CCGGGAGATCCGGGGCAGGATCGGCCGGCCCCTCGTGTTCAACCAGATCGCGGGCGGGAAATCTCCTTCGCGCAGCTTCCGGGAATTGAGGGAGGCCGGGATCTCCGTCGCCATCTACAGCACCCCCTGCCTGTTCGCGGCCCAGTCCGCAATGGACGGCGCGATGAAGTCGATTCTTCAGGGCAACGGGCACCTGCCCGAAGGCGGGACGAACCCGATCGGCATTTCCGAATGCACCGCCATCCTCGACGAAAACCTCGCCAGGAGGAATGCCCGGGGTGCCCGGGTTTCCCCCATCCGGTAATCCGGAGGCGATCCCGCTCATCGGTCCGGCCGGTTCCCGTGAAGGCCCAGCCGCTTCCCCGCGTACCGGACGCTCCTGCGGCAGAGGTTTTCCAGAAGGAGCTCCCGCAGGCCCGGCCGCGGGTCGTCCCACTCCAGGTCCGAGTACATCCTCTCCCCTTCCAGGCTGCGCAGCCATTGCAGGAAGGAGAGCTCCCCCCGCTGCCGGTATTCACGGAAGGATTCGAGGTCGGAATAGAGATTCACCCACTTGACGCCGCGGCGGTATTCGGGGACCGGCTGCGGGGCGCCGCCGGTCTGCTCGAGGTAGTCGGTCAAGGGGAAATTCATGCCGCATTTCTCGGCGAGCCCGTTCTGCTGCCAATACCTCGGATTCAATTCGATCAGTTTCAGCTTGCCGTCCCGCGGGTCCCGCTTGAATTCCGCCGACCCGACGCCCCGGTAGCCGATCCTCGTGAAGAACTCCTTCCCGAGCGCCAGCATTTCCGGATATTCCACGCTTTGCACGAGGCACCCGAACCCGAACCCGACCGGCTGCTGCCGGAGCTTCTGCAGCCCGAACGCCAGGAGGATCCTGCCGTCCCGGGAGAGATAGCAGGAAGCCTTGAAATGGTTCGTGTCCGGTCCGGGGATGATCTCCTGGACCAGACCGCCGATGCCGTGATCGAAAATCTTCCGGAAGGCGCTCCGCAGCTCCTCGCGGGTGTTCACGACGATGCCCTTCGAGGAAACCCCCATTTCCTTCCGCCACGCGGTGACTTCCGCCCCCTTGATGAACGCCGGAAACGGGATCCGGTCCTCCTGTTCGATCAGCCGGTCCCTGTCGCCGATGAGGAAGGTCCGCGGCACCGGGATGCCCGCATCCAGGGCAAGCAGGTACTGCCGGTGCTTGTCGACGATGCACTCGAGGATTTGCGGAGACGGAAGGTTCATCAGGTAGGACCGCTCCAGCTCCTCCCGGTTCCTGGACACGGGCAGCAGGAATTCGTCGGAGGTAACCAGGAGAACCGGCCGCTCCTTCTCTCCGGCCGCGACGCGCAGCAGGAAGGCGATGAACTCCGCCTCGTTTTCGAGGGGATCCGGGCAGATCGATGCCTCGATGTACCGGGAGGAAAACCCGACCTTCCGGCGGGAATCGAGGCCCAGGACCCGTATGCCCGCCCTTCCGAGACTTCGGCCGACGGCCAGGCCGGTCTCGAACATCCCCAGGACGACTGCGGGGTGGGACCTCGAAGCGGCGGCACCATGCGCCGTCATCGGATCCGCCTGCGTCTCGCAACGCCCAGGAGCCATCGGGGAGGGAACGCCAGGCAGGCCTTGACGGCGGCGCCCCTCGCCTCCCCGAACCGGAGCGAGCCTGCCAGCGACTCGACCGCCTGCGCGAACTCTCCCTGGCGCGCCATGCGGGTCCCCAGCGCGGCCAGTTCCACCCCGAGCCGCCGGCGAAACGCGGACGTCCCCGAGAACGGCGCATCCGTTTCCATCATCCTCAAGACGCGGACGAGGTTGGCCGGCACGTCCCTGGCTTCATAGGCGTTGTTGCGATGACGGCGAACCTCCACCTGGGGGTCGGGAAGGAAGGCCAGCCCCCGGGAATTCCAGGCGACGTGCAGGAGGTAATGCAGGTCTTCGCCGACCGCGACGCCGGGGGGGAACCGGATCGATTCCGCGGCGGTCTTTCGAATGACCACGGTCGGGACCCACGCCGCCGCTTCCCGGGTGCCGATCAGGAAATCGAACGGGTTCCCCTCGATGACGATCCCTCCCCCCGCCGCCTTTCGACGCGGGACCGCACCCAGCTCGGGAACGTAGGTGAACTGGTCCGGCAGGAACCCCTCCTCCGCCGTGAACCGGACGAAATTCGTAAACACCAGGTCCACACCGGGCTCGCCGTCGAGCAGTGCAACCTGCCGCTCCAGCTTGCCCGGCCGCCACCGGTCGTCGGCATCCAGAAAGGCGATGAGGTCGCCGCGGCTCAGCTCCAGCCCGCGGTTGCGCGCGCCGGATACTCCCAGGCGGGGCGTCGTCGCGAATACCATCCTCGGATCGGTGAAGGACGCGAGCACGGAAGCGGTCTCGTCGGCGGAGCCGTCGTCGACGACGATGCACTCCAGGTCCCCGAAGGTCTGTTTCAGGACGCTGTCCACCGCTTCCCCGAGGAAACGGCCGTAATTGTAGGCCGGGATGATGACGCTGACCCGCGGCATCAGCTTCCCATGACCTCCTCGCGCAGGACCTCGAGGTACCGGCGCCCGAATCTCCAGTCGGGCTCGAGGTGGTTGCCTTCCGCCCATTCGT
>PQAK01000081.1:0-2779 GCA_003105225.1 Deltaproteobacteria bacterium
AAATCGAGGAGCAGGAGCGGCACCTCCCGCAGGTCCCACTTCCGCATCAACTCCTTCACGATCGCGACGCGCCGCGCGTGGTCGCCCCCCTGCCCCGGCTCCGGCGCCGCGTGGGAGAGCCGCGCCTGCACGATCGCCGCCGCCACCTGCGACGCCCCCTTCCCGAGGACGCCGCGCTCGAACGCCCAGTACAGGAAATCGGCCAGCACCGGGTCCCCGACGAACGTGAGCTGATCGAGGTCGGCCTTCAGGAGCCCCTTGAACTCGAGGGCGGAGAGGATCGCTTCCCCCTCCTCCTCGGAGGCCCCCATCAGGGAGATCGCGCCCTCCACCGTGTCGAGCGGGAACCGGTCGCACAGGACGCGCTTGAGGAACCGGATCGCCCGCCCGCGCCGCGCGCGGTCCGGGAAGGTGTTCTCGAAGAACTCCCTCCAGTACCGGTTGAGCTTCCCCTCCGTGACGGACAGGGCGTACATGTTCTCCAGGCCGATCGCGTCGGAAATCTTCGCGTTCCGGAAGAAGACCTCCTCGACGAACATCCGCTGGTATACGGGGATCCCGCCGAGCCGCTCCGAGGCCCGGGGCAGGAGGGCGGGCGGGATCTCCACCCGCCGGCGTTCGCACAGGTACCCCCAATGGCGGATGGAGGACTCCCTGGAGAGACCCGCGATCTCGAGCATCTGGAACGTGCCGAACAGCCCTTCCCGCTTCAGGGACGCGGTGACGCGCCCCGGCGAGGAGCCCGAGAGGAACATCGGGAAATGGCCCGACTTGATGTAGGGGCGCAGGATGGAAAGCATCGCGCCGTCGGGAATGCCCTGCAGTTTGCCCGTATACTGGAAGTCGTCGAAGAGGAAGACGGGATAGAAGATCTCCCCCCCCGACAGGAACGGCAGGGAGACGGCGTTCACCAGCGCCGAGAGCCCGTCCCCGCGCTCCGCGAACCGACGGTGGGCGAGCAGGAATTCGCGGCAGTCGACGAATCCGTAGGATCCAAGCCTCTCGCACATCGCGTCGGCGTCGAAGGCGGCCGGCGGGGAATCCCCCAGGAAGACCAGCAGCTGCCACAGGTATTCCTGCAGGAAGTGCTGGGAAAGGGCCAGCGGATGGGAAAGGATCTTGCTGAAGGAGAAGTAGAACGGGAAGGGACGGGGCGGCGCGGTTCCTTCCGAGGATGCCTGGAGGTCGTATTTCAGCTTCAGGAGGAGAGAGGTTTTTCCGACGTTGGGCGGGCCGTAGATCATCACCGACGCCCCGATGCCGGATTTTCCTTCGAGGCAAACCCGCAGGAGGGCCGCCAGCTCATTCTCCCGTCCGAAGAATTCCTCCGGCCGGAAGGAGTAGCCGGCGCCCTGGTTCCAGATCAAACGCACGGTTTCTCGGTTCCAGTGGAGCGGATCATCCTGCTAATTTAACTTGAAGCCATTGATTTTTCAAAATTTAATTGGGAATGTAGGAAAAACATGAAAACGATTCCCCCCTCCATTCAAAAACCGTCCCGGTACTGCGGAGGGGAGGTGCGGCGGCCGCTCCTTGCCTGGGAGGCATCGAAAGTCCGCGTTCTGCTTGCCTTCCCCGACGTGTACGAGATCGGGATGTCCCACCTGGGCATCCTCCTCCTGTACGAGATCCTCAATTCCCGGCCGGGCACGCTCTGCGAGCGCGCTTTCGCTCCCTGGCCGGACATGGAGGCGCACCTTCGGGCGGCGGGGGAGCCCCTGTGCTCCCTGGAATCGGGGCGCCCCGCGCGGGAGTTCGACATCGTAGGGTTCTCCTTAAGCTACGAGCTCACCTACACCAACGTCCTCGCGATGCTGGACCTTTCGGGCATCCCCTTGGCCCGGCGGGATCGGAAGGAGGGCGATCCCCTGGTGCTGGGCGGCGGCGTGTGCACGCTCAACCCCGCTCCCGTGGAGGCCTTCTTCGATGCCCTGCTGGTGGGAGACGGCGAGGAGGCGGCGCTGGAAATCCTCGCCTGCCTCCATGCCTGGAAGGAGCGGGGAGGGACCCGCCGGGAGCTGCTGGACGGGTTGTCCCGGATCGAGGGCGTCTACGTCCCCGGCGTCTCTCCGCGGGTTTCCCGGCGGGTGCTGCCGGACCTTGCGCGCTCTCCCCTGCTTCCGGCGCCGATCCTGCCCGCCATGCGCGTCGTCCACGACCGCCTCAGCATCGAGATTTCCCGGGGCTGCACGAGGGGGTGCCGGTTCTGCCAGGCCGGCTACGTCTACCGGCCGGTGCGGGAGCGGGACCCGGTGCTCCTCCTGCGCTACCTGCAGGAAGCGGCCCCCCGGACGGGATACGACGAGGTGGGGCTGCTCTCCCTGTCCGCCGCCGACTACGGCTGCATCGACCGGCTGATCACGGAAGCAATGGAGACGCTGTCTCCCGAGCGGATCTCGGTCTCCCTGCCGTCGCTTCGCCTGGACGCCTTGAGCGAAAACACCGTCCGCCAGATCCGGAAGGTCCGCAAGACCGGGTTCACGCTGGCCCCGGAGGCGGGCACCGACCGCATGCGGCAGTCCATCAACAAGGAGATCCGCGACGAGGAACTGTTGCGGTCCGCGGAGTGGATCTTCGCCAACGGCTGGCAGAAGCTCAAGCTCTATTTCATGGTGGGACTTCCCGGGGAAACCGCCGCGGACGTCGCCGCCATCGGGCAATTGGCGAAGCGGACGGCCTCCGTCGCCCGCCGCCACGGGAAGCGGAACACCGTCACCGCGAGCCTGTCCGCCTTCGTGCCGAAGCCGCACACCCCGTTCCAGTGGGAGCGCCAGATCGG
>PQAK01000081.1:2801-4891 GCA_003105225.1 Deltaproteobacteria bacterium
CCCGCGGTGTCCGAGCTCGAGGGGGCGTTTTCCCGTGGGGACGCCGCGCTGTCCGGCGTGCTCCTCCGGGCGTACCGGCTCGGGGCGCGCTTCGACGGCTGGACGGAGGCGTTCCGGCAGGATGCATGGCGGCAGGCGTTCGAGGAGGCGGGGATCGACATGCGCGTTTACCTTGCGGAGCGGGACGCCTCGCGGCCTTTGCCCTGGGATTGCGTCGACGCGGGGATCGACAGGGAGTTTCTCCTTACCGAGCGATCGAAGGCCCGCACCGGGGAAGCAACGCCGGACTGCCGCACGGGGGGGTGCTCCGCGTGCGGGGCCTGCCCGCCGGGCCTTTCCAATGTCACGTACTCATCGATGCATGCGGAGGAGCCTTCCCCGCCCGCGGCGTGGGAGAGGGCTTCGCCCGCCGCCGCGCATGGCGCCGCGGCGGGCCGCCATATCGTCCGCATCCAATATTCGAAGGAGGGGGCGGCGAGGTACCTGTCCGGGCTGGAGATCCAGTCCCTGTGGGGGCGCGCATTGCGGCGCGCGGGGCTTCCCGTCGCTTACAGCCAGGGGTTCAACCCGGCGCCGCGGCTCTCCTTCTCGCCTGCCCTTCCGGTGGGAACCGGCAGCCTCGCCGAGTTCGTGGAGGCGGAATTCTCCCTGCCCGTGGCCGCCGCCGAAATCGAGGCGAAACTGCCCGCGGTCCTTCCGAGGGGGATCGGCATCGTCGCCGCGCGCAGCGTGCCTCCCGGCAGCCCCCGCCTCTCCGATTTCGACATCCGCTGCACGTACCGGATCGATCCCTGCTCCCCCGGCGGTTTCCCGGCGGAGGCGACCCCGGACAAGGCGGCGGAGGCGCAGCGCGCGCTGGAAGCCTCCGAAGCCTTGCCGGTGACGGTCACGAAGGAGGACGCATTCCTAACGGTCGACCTCAAGCCCCTCGTTCCCAAATTCCTAATGAACGGCGACGGGCTCTTCATTACAATCATCCATGGAACAGGGAGAGGCGTCCGGCCCCTCGACGCGGCCTCGGCCCTTCTGGGCGTGGCGCTTCCGCCGGACCGGTTTCTCCCGATCAAAATCTCGGCGGAGCTCGTTCCCCGCGGAAAGAACTGACATGCAGAAGGCCAACAAGCTCATCGTCGTCAACGCCGCCCCCTACGAGACGCGCGTGGCCACGCTGGAATCCGGGATCCTCGTGGAGCTGCTCATCGAGCGGGGGGACGACCGGAACTCCGTCGGCAACATCTACAACGGGAAGGTCATCCGCGTCCTCCCGGGGATGCAGGCCGCCTTCGTCGACATCGGGATGGACAAGGCGGGGTTCCTCTTCGCGGGCGACTTCGTCACCCCGCAGCTGGAATTCGACTCCGACGGCAGCGAGGAGACGGTGCTTCCGGAGGACATCGGCATCCGGGAGGCGCGGTACCCGCAGGAACATTTCCTCCCCCCGATCGAGGGGCTGATCCGCGAGGGGCAGCACATCCTGGTCCAGGTGGCCAAGGAGCCGCTGGGGACCAAGGGCGCGCGGATCACCTCCCACGTCTCGCTCCCCGGCCGCTACCTCGTCCTCATGCCGACCGTAGAGCACGTGGGGGTCTCGCGCAAGATCGTCGACGAGGAGGAGCGGCGCCGCCTCAAGACGATCCTCAAGGAGTTCCGCCAGGAAAGGGGCGGGGGCGGACTGATCGCCCGCACGGCGGGGCAGGGGCGGGAAGCCGAGGCCTTCCTGCGCGACGGGCGCTACCTCTCCCGCACCTGGGACGAGGTGCGCGCCCTCGCCTCCCGCCAGCGCGCCCCGGTGCTCCTCTACCGCGAGCCCTCGCTCATCGAGCGGCTGCTGCGCGACCTGCTCTCCGACGACGTCGCCTCCGTCCGCCTCGACAACGAGCGCGAGTTCCAGCGCACGCTCGAGCTCGTCCAGGCCCTGGAGCCGGCGCTCGCCCCGCGGGTGCGCCTGCACCAGGGGCCGGCCGGCATCCTGGAGGAGCACGGGGTCTCCGCCGAGCTCGAGCGGGCCCTGCGCTCCAAGGTGTGGCTGCCGGCCGGCGGCTACATCGTGATCAACCAGACCGAGGCGCTGGTCGCCATCGACGTCAACA
>PQAK01000082.1 GCA_003105225.1 Deltaproteobacteria bacterium
CTCCTCCGGCGTTCCCGGGCGCGGCCGCTCCGGCCGCCGTCAAGCCTGCGGCGCCTTCGGTCTTTCCGGGGGCGGTCCCGCCGCCCGCCGTGACCCCGCACGTTCCTCCGGCATTCCCGGGCGCGGCGGTACCGGCTCCCGCATCTCCTCCGGCCGCAAGACCCGCGCCCAGACCCGCTCCCGTTTCCGTCGGCGCGGGGTTCTTCGTGAAGTTCAACAACGCGGACATCTACGAGGTGATCCACACGCTGGGCCGGACCGCGGGGATCAACTACCTGATCGACCCGCGCGTCCGCGGTGTCGTGAACGTCCACACCCAGGGAGCGGTAAGGAAGGAGGATGCGCTCGAGATCCTGTTCTCGATCCTGCGCATCAACGGCGCCACGGCGGTCCTCGAGGGCAACGTGTACCACATCGTGCCGATGAACGAGGCGAAGATGGAGCCGCTGCAGGTGGGCGGAAAGGAGGACCTTACTTCTCCCAACCGGCCCACCATGAGGGCGTTCCCGCTGCAGTACATCGCCGCCGCCGAGATGGTCAAGGTGATCAAGCCCTTCCTGTCCGCGGGGGGGGACGCCGTGGAGGTTCCGCGGGCCAACATGCTGCTGGTGGTCGACACGGCGGGGAACATGGAGAAGCATGCCCGCCTGGTCGAGCTGTTCGACGCGGATGCGTTCAAGTCGGCGGGGGTGCGCCTGTTCCCGCTCAAGTACCTGGACCCGGAGGAAATGTCGAAGAGCCTGGACGCCGTCTTCGGCGCCCTGGACTTCGGAGCGAAGAGCGCCCGCCCTTCGGGGATCAACTTCGTGCCGCTCGTCCGCCTGAACGCGCTTCTCGTGGTGGCGGCTTCCCCGAGGACGCTGGACGAGGTGGAGCGCTGGATCGGGGAACTGGACCGGGAGCCTTCCAGCACCTCGCGGATGGTCCACCTGTACCGGGTCCGGCACGGCAAGGTCAAGGACGTGGCGGCGATTCTCGAAAAGCTCTACCCCCTGCGCGCCGCGGGGCTCCCGGGGAAAACCACCGAGTTCCAGCCGCAGGTGGCCGAGCCCGTCAAGCCCTTCATCCTCTCCTCCCCGCCGCCTTCCTCCGACGCGCCGCCGAAGACCTCTCCGCAGGCGCGGGCGGGAAAGAAGGAAGGGGAGGGATTCGACATCATCCCCGACGAGCCGACCAACGCGCTCATCATCCGCGGGAGCGCTTCCGAATACGCCGCGATCCTGGAGACCCTGAACGCGATCGACGTCTACCCCCGCCAGGTGCTGCTCGAGGTCCTGATCGGGGAGGTGCAGCTGGACGACACGCTGAAGCTGGGGATCGACTGGACGTACGTCCGGCAGATCGGGGACGTCAGCCACAACGTGTCGCTGGTCACCTCGGCCGCGGACATCACCTCGGGCCTCAAGTACGTGGTGGACAAGACCGACCGGCTGACCGCCGCCTTCCGCTCGCTGGCCAACGACGGGAAGGTGTCGATCCTTTCCGCGCCCAGCGTGATCGCCGCCAACGGGAAGAAGTCCAAGATCCAGGTGGCCGACTCCGTCCCCGTGACGACGGCGTCGATCGTCGCGAACTCCAATCCCCCGGTCACCACGCAGACCGTGGAGTACCGGGACGTGGGGGTGATCCTCTCCTTCACGCCGTTCATCAACGACCAGGGGATCGTGACCCTGGAGATCGAGCAGGAGGTGAGCGAGATCAGCACCACGCAGGCGAGCTCGACCACCAACCCGAGCTTCTTCAAGCGGAACATCCAGACCACGCTCGTGGCCACCGCGGACCGGAGCATCGTCCTGGGAGGGCTGGTCAAGGAGCGGAAATCGCTGAACCGGGACGGGATCCCCTTCTTCTACAAGATCCCCCTGATCGGATGGATCTTCGGCGCCCGCACGGACAACATCACCCGGAACGAGCTGGTGCTGTTCATCACCCCGCGGGTCATTTCCAGCGTGGAGGAAGGGACGCAGTTGAGCCGCGACTTCGAAGAGCGCGTCCAGGAGCTCAAGCGCCGGTTCGGCGAGGCGAAGGGAATCCGCCATACGCCTCCGCCGCCGGACGGGAAAAAATAGGCGGTTCGAGACGCCGCCTCACTGCATCACGAACGTTATCGACCGGCTCGCTTCGAACGGCACGGCGGTTCCGGCGGCCCTCGCGAACACGATGATTTCGTAGGTCCCCGGGGGAACGCCGGCGGTGTTCCAGCTCCACGAGGCCGACGAACTGAATGCCTGGGCCACGGAGAGCTCGCTGGCGCCCGCGGATCTGCCCGCGAACTGGTATTCGTAGGTCCCGCCGCCGCCGGCCGCCGCGGTGAAGGTCACCGTAACTCCCGCCGGCTGAGGGCTCGGCAGGCTCGGCGTGAGCGTCACCCCCACTGCCGCGGGCGTCGTGATCGTGAAATTCATCGTCTGGGACGCCTCGAAGGGCGCCGAGGATCCGGCGTTCCGCGCGTTCACCCGGATCTCGTAGGTGCCCCCCAGAATCCCCGCCGTCTCCCAGGTCCAGGCGGGATCCGTGCCGTAGCTCCTTGCGACGGAGAAGGGCCCCGCGCCCGCGAGCCGGCCCTGGAACTCGTACTCATAGTTGCCGGTGGTCCCGATGGCCGCGGCGGTGAACGTAACGCTCGCGCCCCCGGCCTGGGGATTGGGCAGGCTGGAGGTCAGGGTTACTCCTGCAACGGGAGAGTTCGCAGGCACGGGGACCTGGTTCACCGCGGGGGTCGGCGCTATCCCCTGCGCGGGGGGAACCAGGGTCGTGTTGTCCCACGGGAAGACGTCGGACGGTCCGAACGGATAGTACGACAGGATCTTGTTCGCCACGTTCGCGGGAACGCCGGGGAAGGAGGGAAGAACGCCCGGGGGAGTCCCCGCCTGGGTCCTGGGATCGAGCCCCGAGAACGGGAACGGAGCCAGGGCGAACCGGAACGGGTTCGCGGCATCCGTCGGCTCGCAGGGGCCGGCTCCGCACCCTCCCGGTCCGAGCCTCCGGTCCAGGTTCCACGGGATGCCGGTGAATATCAACGGCGTCGACAGCGCTGCGACGTTTACCGCCCCCATGTCCGGATGCACCAGGGCCACCGGGTTGAGATACCTGCCGTTGAACGACGCGTTCCCCCGGATGTCGGCGCTGTCGCCGATGGCGAAGTTCGACTTGTTCCGGGTCCGGCCGATGATGTCCCTGCTGGGGGGATTGAGGATCGCGAAGTTCTGGTCGATGAACAGGTTGCCGCCGCCCGGACAGCCGAACCCCGCCGGCGCGGCCGCGAAGCCCGCGTTGGCGAGGTTGACGCACGGGGAAAGGTCCGGGTCCGTCCCCACGAGGAAATCGACCAGGTATTCGATGACGAAGAGGTTGAACTGCGTGGGGAGAAGCCCTTTGTTGATGGTCGTCGGATTGTTCACGGTCGAGGCGATCGGGATCTCGTGGGGCTGGCCGGTCGCCCGGTCGAAATGGATCGCGAACACGTCGAGCTGCGAGTCGGGCAGGGTGGTGGTGCCGGCCAGAAGCATCAGGATCCGCCGGTCCTGGAACCCCGCGACGTCCCATGCGGCCTCGTCGAATTTCATGTAGTCCGGCTGGCCGGGCGACGTGGTCAGCTTCACGTTGACCCGGAGGGTGTGCGCGGAGAGGAATTCCACGCCGCCGATCGATTCGAAATTCCCCGTCGCCTGGATGCTGTCCCCCGCGCGGATCGGGGCGAACCGATACGAGTTGTCGACGGGGTTCCCGTTGTTGACCGTCCGGTTGGCGGCCGGGCAGAAGGGATCGCCGTTTCCGTTCGCGTCGCTGCCCGAGGTCCGGTTCCCCCCCGTGAGGGTGCTGGGGATGCAGGCGGGGTAGCCGGTCGTGAAATGGACGGTGTAATTGTCGGCGTCGACGCCGTAGCGGACGTCGGCGCTGCAGTTGGGCGAGCCGGAGAGGCAGCCTTTTCCCTGCTGCACGGTGAAGCGGCCCGTGGGGTCGTTGATGCGGACCATGACGCCGGTCGCAGGATCGCCCGGTATGCCGTTGACCCGCAGGTAGCCGTCCGCGTGATCGATGAAGGTCACGTTGCCGGCGACGCTTTCCACCCCCTTCTCCAGGCGCGCCTGGCCGGCGATGACGTCGCCGGCGGCGGAGACGTTGGCCAGGAGGGTTGCGGTGGCGCCGGTCCCGCTTTTGTTGCAGCGATCCCCTTTCGCGAGGCCGGTCTCCCCGGTGGCGATGCACGGTCCGGGGGCGTCGGAATGAAGCTGCCGCAAGGTAAGCCGGTTTGCGGGAAGGTCGAAGATGAAATTCCGGGGGATGACGATGTTCTGCCCTCCCACGACGATGCGGCCTCCCGACCAGGGATCGGCCGCGTTATCGATGGAGATGAACTTCACCTCTCCGGTGATCGGCGCCTGCCTCGGGGCCGCGTCCGCCGGGCAGGGAAGCCACCCGGCCGATGACAGGATCGCCAGGAGAAGGAAAACGCTTCCGCAGAATTTGGGTGCCGGAATTCTCCCGCATGTCGTCCTCCCCATGTTCCCCTCCCCCGGATCCGCCCGTTCCCGGCCGGATCGTCGATCGGGTCCCTTTCAGTACAAATTGCATGCCAATGCGCTTTCGTTGTCCCATAAGGGATATCGCCAAGTATCCTGGAAACGAAACCGTTGCGGGCAACGGCGCTTCCGCACCCGGCAGGAAAATATTTCGAAAGGGCGGCCGTATAATGATAGTGTCCCGTCTATTACAGTCGGATGGGGGTGCGACGCAAGTTGCAGCGACGACAAAGGTTTCTGCTATGGAACTTATCGAATCAACAGGTTTTTTTACGGCGTCGACCGCGAATTCCCGAACGGCGGACGTCCCTGCCGGAGATCCCGCCTGGTCAGGGGCGTTCCATCTCCTTGATAAAATGCGGGAATTATTATTTGATTGCCTTGGCACCTTTTTTGATTGTTTTAACCTTCAATGAGGTTTTTTTGACTTCTTCCCGGGGGGGATATGAAGCGGAATATTCTGGTCGTGGACGATGAAAAGACCTTCCAGTTTTCCGCCCAGATCGCGCTCCGGAGAGCGGGGTACCGCACCGAGGCGGCGGGGGATGGGGAGGAAGCGCTCGGGAAGATCCTGGACTCGGATGCGAGGGACGATCCCTTCGACCTGCTCGTCCTTGACATCCGGATGCCCCGGATGTCCGGAGTGGAGCTCATCGATGAACTGATCCGGCGGGGGAAATTTATTCCCACGATCGTGATCTCAAGTTTCCTCGACAGGGGGCTCATCCGCGAATTGGAGAGCAAGGGGTGCTCGACCATCCTCGAAAAACCGTTTCCGCCGCAGGAACTGGTGGGAACGATCGAAGACACGCTGTCGAAACTCGCGACGTCCACCGCACAAGAAGATTAACCCGGAAATCCCGGCGCGGCGCGCCGTACATCGCTTTGGTGTGACATCGGTTGCTTCCGGTCAGGAGGCATTCGGATTGTCCCACCCACCTCCCGGACCGTTCCCGTGCATGCTCAATGTAACCTTTTGGAACCAAATGGTTTTTCTAGGTCCCCAACGATTGGCATATCGCTTGAATGAAGTCCCCTCGACGCGGAAGGTGTTCCGGGGTTACCAGGGGGGGCGCGATCATGAGATGGAGGAACCCGAACCTCATTGCGGCGGCATTTGCCGTCGCTGCTTTTTTATCAGGAGTGTGGCCGGCGGAGGCAAAGGCAAAGACGATCCGGGCCGACGTGGTCGCGATCGACCAGCCGATCGTGTACAACCGGCTGGGCGCCTTCAACCCGGTCGGAATGGTGTACGCCCTCCGGCAGGATGTCGTGATCCTGGGTCAGGCCGCGGGTTTTCCCACGGGGCAGGGATTCCTGGGATTTCCCGACGGGACGCCGATCGCGCGTACGGGCCTTGCCGACAGCCGGCTTGCCGGGCAGGTGGCGCTTCGGCCCGACAAGCGCCCCCGCCCGATCGTCCTGCGGATGAACGTGGGCGACACGCTCGAAGTCCGCTTCGCCAACCTGCTCAACCCTTCGCGGGTCCGCAACGACATGCCCGCGGACCGGCATGCCAGCTTCCACCCGCTCGGGCTCTCCCCGGCGGAATCGATCCTGGATGACGGCTCCTTCGTGGGTGCGAACCCCGGCAGCCTTCTGGCTCCCGGTCAGTCGAGAACGTACAAGTGGAAGGTCCGGCCCCCGAATCCGGGCGAGTCGGGCAACGAGGGGGAGCAGTCCTACCTGGTGGTGAGCCACGGGTCGATCTTCGGCGGCGAGGGGCTGGACCAGAGCCGCGCCACCGGCCTGTTCGGCGTCGTCGTCGTGGAACCGGTCGGGTCGTGGTACTACCGGAGCCAGGTGACGGAAGAGGAGATGCGGCTGGCCACCCGGAAGAACCCGGACGGATCCCTGGCGCGCACCGCCGACGGCCACCCCGTCATCGACTACAATGCCAGGTACCCGTTGGATTGCGCGGGCGGCCCCGATGCCCCGCCGGGCGGCGGGGACGGCGTGTGGTGCCGGGAGGGGAAGGCGGGGCTTCCCGTCCTTTCCATGCTCGACGACCCGGACGGCCCGGGCCCCCTTCCGCCGGAGATCGTCCACACCGACATCAACGCGATCATCGCCTACACCGACGACGGGAGGCTCGACCTCAACGCCTCGAGCGGAAAGTATCCCCCTTCGACCTACCCGCTGGAGATGAAGGGGAAGAACAACCCGTCGTACCCCAACCGCCTCGAGCCGTTCCGCGAGCTGACCTCGGTCTTCCACGACGAGGCGCAGGTGATCCAGGCGTTCCAGGGGTTCTACCTCGACCCGGTTTTCTCCTTCACGCTCCACAGCGTCCGGGACGGCTTCATGATCAACTACGCCTCCGGCGGGATCGGCTCGGAGATCCTCGCCAACCGGCTCGGCGTCGGTCCGATGCACGACTGCCTGAACTGCGCTTACGAGGAGTTCTTCCTTTCTTCCCACGCGGTGGGGGATCCGGGGATGAACGTCGACGTCCCGGCCGACGCGGGCCTCCTGAACCTGGCCCCCGGCCAGCAGGTCCCCCCGGGATACTCCGGTCCGAAGGCCACCCGGGCCCTCTATCCGGACGACCCGAGCACGGTCCACCACGTGTACCAGAGCGACTTCGTCAAGATCCGGAACCTCCACGCGGGGCCGAAGGAGCACCACATCTTCCACCTCCACAACCACCAGTGGCTGTTCAATCCCAACGACGACAATTCCAACTACCTCGACGCCCAGGGAATCGGGCCCGGATCGAGCTACACCTACGAGCTCGTGTTCGGCGGCTCGGGGAACCGGAACAAGTCGCTGGGAGACTCCATATTCCACTGCCACTTCTACCCGCATTTCGCCCAGGGGATGTGGACCCACATCCGCCACCACGACGTGTTCGAGTCGGGGACGCGCCTGGAGGCGAGCGGGGATCCGAACGACCCGGCCGCCTTCCACACCTTGCCGCACGCGCTGCAGGACGGCACCCCCGCCCTGCTCGATCCGGCCACCGGCGCGCGGGCGCGGGCGCTTCCCGACGGCGAAATCGCGGCGGGAACGCCGATCCCGGCGATCGTCCCCCTCCCGGGCAAGCCGATGGCGCCCCTGCCGGGCAGGGTGGTGGTGGTCCCGAACCCGAACACGACCACCGCATCGGTGTTCCATCCCGATACCCCGGGGGCGCAGGTGCCTACCGGGAGCCTCGCCAAGGTCCTCGACCGCAACATCAATCCCGGGTACCCCTTCTTCATCGCCGGGATCGAGAACACCGTGGGGCAGCGGCCTCCCACGCCGCCCCTCGACATGTTCCCGGACCCGAACAACCCCGCCGACGGCGGGTGGGACGGCGGTCTGCCCCGGCACTCCATCGACGGCATCGTCGCCGCGGGCCGGGTGACGGACGGCGGCGGAAACCCGGTGCCGGCGTACGAGGCCGTCGAATCCCGTCTCGACTTCTCCAAGGTGGTCCATCGCGCGCGGCCGGTCTACTTCCCGGAGGACGGCACCGACGTGGAGAAGGCGGCGATGGCGTACCACGCGCAGAAATTCCACGACACGTTCCTGCCGGACGGCACCCCCGCCGCCGGCGCGTCGGGGTTCCGCACGAACGGCCAGCCCCCCCAGCCCAGCGCCCCCTACGCCGATCCGTGCGTCGACGACAACGGCGACCGGATCCGGGCGGGCGTCACGGCGAGCTTCTTCGACGGCACCGGGGGGAAGACCTTCACCGGGATCCCCCGGTTCGGCGCGGACAATCCCCGCGTCTACAAGGGGGCCGACATCCAGTTCGACGCCGTCTTCAACAAGGCGGGGTGGCACTTCCCCCAGGAGCGGATGATCACCCTGTGGGACGACGCGGTGCCGACGATCGACCACATCCGTCCGCCCGAGCCGCTCGTGATGCGGCAAAACGCCCTGGACTGCGTGAAATACCTGCATACGAACCTGGTCCCCGAGGTGTACGAGCTGGACGACTTCCAGGTCCGCACCCCCACCGACATCATCGGGCAGCACATCCACCTGCCGAAGTTCGAGGTGATCTCGTCCGACGGTTCGGGAAACGGCTGGAACTACGAGGACGGGACGCTGTCGCCCGGAGCGGTCCGGGAGAGAATCGCCGCGATCAACACCTACAACCGCACGCCGGGGCTTTCCCCCGTGCCCCACCCCGCCAGCTCCTGCGCCCCCGGCGGGAGCGGCGACCTCGTCCCGTGCGCGCATCCCTTTTTCGGCCGGTTCCACAAGCCCGAGTGGATGGGAGCCCGCACCACGATCCAGCGCTGGTTCTCCGACCCGGTCATTAACGCCGAAAAAGTGGAGAGGGGACTGGGGATCACCTTCACCCACGACCATTTCGGCCCGTCGACCCATCAGCAGATCGGGCTGTACGGAACGATCATCAACGAGCCCGTGGACTCCGTATGGGTCCACAACGAGACCGGGAAGCGGCTGGGGAACAACGCGAACGCGACGGAGTACAACGACAACGTGCTGGCGGCGGCCATCGGCACCCGCACCGACGGAGGCCCCACGAGCTGGCAGGCGGCGATCCTCACCGCCGACCTCGACGGGGACGGGGTGAACGACAGCTACCGCGAGTTCTTCATGGAGTTCCAGGATTTCCAGGCGGCCTACGAAGCGGGGACGAACGTGGGCGGCCGCGATGCGCAGGGGAACGTGATCCTTCCCACGTCCGACACGTTCCGGACGGCGATCAATCCGCCGTTCAAGCAGGATTCGATCGTGTCTCCGCGGGATCCCTTCCTCCTCGGGCTGAATCCGGATCTTTCCCGGTATGCGCAGACCTGCCCGGGCTTCCAGGTACGGCCGTGCCCGGAGGCGATCTCCGCGGACGACACCGGCACGTTCGTCGTCAACTACCGGAACGAGCCGGTGGGGCTGCGCGTCTTCGATCCGAACGCCCCCGGTCCCGACGGCCTTCCCGGCGCCCAGGCGGCGGGACAGGCGGGCGACCTCGCGTTCGCCCTCTCCTCGAACGTGACCCGCGCGATCCCGGCGCTCAACGTCCAGCCGGACGGGCCGGGCTCTCCCACCCACTACCAGCTCCGGCCCACCCAGGACCAGAGGCCGCTCGATCCCTACACCTTGAACGTGCGCGCCCAGACGGGCGACCGCGTGCGGATCAAGCTCCAGGTGGGCGCCACGGAGGAAGGGCACAATCCCACCCTCCACGGCCTGAAATGGACCCAGGCGGGTTCGAGCTTCGGCACCGCACCGAACTCCGGCTGGCGCAACAGCCAGTCGTTCATGGGGATCTCCGAGCAGTTCACGCTCAACACGCCCATCTATGCCGACCTGGGGCAGTCGGGCAACGTGGCCGATTACGCCTATTCCGTCTCCGCCTCCTCCGAAGGATGGTGGAACGGATCCTGGGGGCTCATCCGGACGTACCGGGCGAAACGGAACGACCTGGTCCAACTCCCCAACAACCCGAAGCCGACGGTCATCACGAACCCGTTCAGCTTCAATGGCGTCTGCCCGGTCGCCGCGCCGCAGCGCACCTATGACGTGACGGCCGTTGCGGGAAAGGATGTCCTTCCCGTGGATCCCGTCCTGGGGATCCGGACGCTCGTCTACAATTCCCGCCGGACCCCCGTCCCGGTGATCAACCCCGAGCCGTTGCCCGGAAACCCGCCGGAACCGGGGATCCAGGCGGGATCGAGCGGACCGCTCCACGACCCGACGGCGCTGCTGTACGTCATGACTTCCGACCTCGAGCCGATCGACCCGAACCAGGCCGCGTGCCTCCAGGGGGGGGTGACCAACCCGGGCTGCCCGGTGCAGCTTTCGCCCACCGCGCCCATCGAGCCGGTCGTCCTTCGGGCCGCAGCGGGAGAGTGCATCAACGTGACGCTCCGCAACCGGCTGCAGCCGGATGCGGACGGCCGGATGTTCGACATGAACGGCTTCGATACGCTGCCCTGGATCGTCAAACGCGCCCAGGACGTCGATCCCCTCGAGGGGGGAACCCGGTCGTTCAACGCGAACCTCCTCCGCCCCTCGGCCCACGTCGGGATCCATCCCCAGCTGGTGGAATACGACGTGACCAAGGCGGACGGGGTCAACGTGGGGATGAATCCCGTCATGACCGTGCCGCCCGGCGGCGTGCGGACGTTCATGTGGTACGCGGGGGATATCGCCCACAAGCGCGGCCCCGCCATCGGGCCGATCAACACCACCAAGATCGTCGCCACGCCGGTGGAATTCGGCGGCGTGTTCCTGAGCCCCGCCGACAAGCTCAAGCAGGTCCAGAAGGGGCTGATCGGATCGCTCGTCATCGAACCCGCGGGGTCGACCTGGACGGACGATATCCTCGCACTGGGAGTGAACACCGGCGACCCGGCGATGGCCGGCCGGACAACCCGGGCGGCCTCCACCGTGACGGCGCCCGGGAAGACGTTCAGGGACTTCTCCCTGGTCTGGCAGTCGAGCAACAACATCCGGCTTGCGAACAACACCGCCGTCTCCGCGGTGGCGGCGGAGGGGGTCGGCCTCCCCGAGGACGTGGAGGATGCCGGGGTCCGGGCATTCAACTACCGGACGGAGCCGCTCTGGTTCCGGTACGGCCTGTCGCCCAACTTCCATATCGAGCAGGTGCGGGACATCCCCAAAACCTCCATGGCGTACAGCAACGCGTGGCCGGATCCGTCCACGGGCGCTTCCGTCGGCGACCCCCAAACCCCGATC
>PQAK01000083.1:0-1095 GCA_003105225.1 Deltaproteobacteria bacterium
ATTGCGCACGGATACGGGGTAAATAAAGCGAGGGATGATTAAGGGCGAATCCCTGCGAAAAACCTTAAGAAGTGGCTTGCCCCGGCTTGGCGCGTGCCGGGGAAGGATTCATGCCGGGGTGCGGCCGAGCGAGGCGGCGATGGCCCGGGTCTCGGCGGATGGCTCCATGCCGAGGACCGACGACAACGTCTTCCGGCACCGACGATAGACCGAAAGCGCTTCAGCCACCCTTCCCTGCCGGATGTGACAGATCATGAGCCTGCGATACAATTCCTCGGCCAGGTCGTCCGCTTCGATGCCTTTCCCGTAGCAGGAGACCGCCTCCCCCCACCGCTCCCTCTCCTCGTAGCACTGCCCGAGGCGTGCGACCCCCCGCAGGAATCCGCTCCGCAGCTTCTCCCGCGGCGATGCGGCGCAGGGCATTTCCTCGGAGTGCAGGAAGGGTCCCTTGTAGAGAGACGATGCCTTCTCGAACAGGCGGATCGCCTCCGTCCCCTTCCCTGCCTTCCTCGCAGTTTCCGCCTGCCCCAGGAACCGCTCGAAGGCCCAGGCGTCGACCCAGCACTGCCGGTTCGACAGCGACAGGCGTCCCTCCTTGAGCACCAGGGCATCCTCGTTCCCCAGGAGCTT
The DNA here is from genome assembly GCA_003105225.1 of Deltaproteobacteria bacterium. Classification (GTDB taxonomy): domain Bacteria; phylum Desulfobacterota; class Deferrimicrobia; order Deferrimicrobiales; family Deferrimicrobiaceae; genus FEB-35. Next base: position 631 of record PQAK01000083.1, read on the forward strand.
CCGCAACCGGCTCAAGGCGACCTCGAAGGAATGATGGGCCAGGTCCCCGTCGGCGTCCGGCCAGAGGAGTTCGACGAGCCGCCCCTCGGACACGCCTCGTCCACCGAGAGCAATCAGGGCTTTCAGGAGCGCCAGCGGCTTCTGCTGCACTTTCCGGCCGTGCTCGAGGGGTTGTTCGTCGACCAGGAGGCCGAACCGCCCCAGCGTGTAGACCTTCACCGGCCAGGGCCAATGTTCCAGGTCCGGGTTCGCAGGGCCCGGCGCAAGCCGGTTCCGCCGGATGAGTTCCTTCACGTAGTCAACCTCGATCCCCTCTTTGAACGCCATGGCAGCGACCTTTTCAAGCATGTCCGGCAGCTGGAGCGATGATCCGTAGAGCCCGGTTTCGCGGCCTAGCTGCAGGCCTTTCTTGAGGGGAGCGATCGCCGCCGCGTCGTCATTCCTATCCAGGAGGAAATACGCCTC
>PQAK01000083.1:1139-2897 GCA_003105225.1 Deltaproteobacteria bacterium
GTCAGATACGACAGCCAAACGTTAAAGAAGTTCCGGATCTCGTAGCCGATACGACGCGTCTCTTCCACGAGCCGGGATGCATCCTCGTCCTCATGGAGTGCATGGTGAACGTGGGCCGCAAGGAGACGTGCGCTGTGAAGGTGGGTGGTAAACCCGCTCTCTTCCCATAGCCTCAGACACTCTCTCGAATGGAATGCGGCCTTCGCCGTATCCCGCCGATGCAGCGCCTCGGAGGCGGCGAGATAGTGAAAAATGCCCAAGGGCAGCGGCTTCATCGTATCCAGGGCGGCGGCCATCCTGTCGAGCAGCCGGTTCGCGGTTTCGACATCCCGAAGCTTCAGGGCAGCCCCCGCCCCGTACGCATGAAGAAAGGCGTCCAGGACGTGTACCCCCGTGTTTTCCGCGAAGGCAAGTCCATCGGTTATAACGTGAAGGCATCGATCGTGCCTGGCCATTAAAGTCAATAACACCGCCTCCGTCCCATCCACCCAGAGCCGCATCAACGGCGTAGCATCCGTTTGCCTGAGCATTCCCCGTAAGGAAGCAAACATCCTTTCCGCTTTCCGGGCGTCATTCGTGATTTGAAAGGAAACCAGGAAACCGAGGTTCAACATGAATTTCAGACGGTTGTCCGTACTGGTTTGCGCAAGGGCAAGGGCGCGGGGCGTCCACAACTCCACGGCAGTCCGGGGGACCTGCCGATAAGCCAGTGCCCTGTACATACTGCAGGTGACTTCGTCTCCGATTGCACTGGAAGGGAGGCCGCCGTATTTTTCGAGAAGGCGCGGAAGGAAGGCAACCCATGAGTCGACCGGCGTTAAATTTTCAAGCGGAGTGAGGATGGATTCGACAACGCCGACCCACGAGCGGAACACCCCCGGCGCTTCCCTTCGTGCGTCGAACTTGGCCAAGGCCTCCTCAAGACGGGCCCGGCTCTCGGCGGGAGAAAACGGCATGAGGCAGACACCGTTCCAATAGAGCAGCCACGGTTCGCACTCGAGCACCTCCGGGGGAAGAGCCCCCAGCCACTCCAGCATCGTCTGGTACCGGCCCTGCGCGACAAGGGTTTTCCCCTGGGACAGGATCAGCCGCGACAGCGCATCCCAGTCCCCGACTTCGCGGAGGAGCGCCGCGGCATCTTCGACGTACCCGGACTCTTCCAGCAGAGAAGCGGCGGCACGGCGGATCCCCGCAAGTTTTTCCGAGGGAAACGTACCTGTCGCCTGTTCGAGAAGGAACTCCCGGAACAGGTCGTGGTACTCGTAGACCGGCTCCCGCTGTAAATACTTTTTGGTGAACTGATTGAGCCGGTTCATCTCCGACAGGATCTGCCCGGCTCCCTCCGTCCCCGTCAGCTTCTGCGCCATCGACGCCGTCATCCGGGGCAGGAAGGCGGTTTTAAGAAGAAAATCCCGCCGCTCCCCGTCCAGCCGCCGGAAGATCTCGCTTCCGAAGTAGTCGATGATCTCGGAGGGGACCTGGAGCCCGACGCTCCGAGGCTCAAGATGGTCCCTGTCCGCCCTCTCCAGGAGAACCACCAGACCTGCCGCCCAGCCGTCCGTCCGCTCGAAGAGATCCCGCACCAGTCCCGGGGGAGGTCTCCCCTTCCGCCTCAGCTTCACGATTCCCGCCGCCTCCGGCAGGGTCAGCCGGAGTTCCTCCCAGCCCAGCACCTCCATGAGCCGGTTGGCCCGTTTCCGGGCAAAGGAGGGATGGGGGTCGTTGCGGCTGATAAGGACGGCGCCGATTCCCGGGGGA
>PQAK01000084.1 GCA_003105225.1 Deltaproteobacteria bacterium
CTGGTGGCGACCTCCGCCTGCCTCATCCTCGAGGCGGAGACGTGCGTCATCCGCCTGCTCGACCCGGAAACCGGGAAGTACGGGATCCGCGAATACTACGGGATGAAGACGGAAGGGGAGCAGAAGGACCTCTTCCTCATGGACAAGAAGGCGGCGACCATGGTCCTCAAGGGCGAGCCGCACGCTGCTCGTGCGCGATGTTTCCGCGGAGCAGGAATGGCAGGACTTCGGCGACGTGGCCCGCACCCTGATCAGCCTCCCCCTGCGGGGCGACGAAGACATCCTCGGGACCGTCACGATCTTCGACAAGTTCCCCCACAAGACGTTCTTCCCCTCCTCGTTCACCACCGAGGACCTCGCCACGTTCGAGAAGTTCCTCCGGTACGCCGAGAAGGCGGTCGTGAACGCGATCGCCTACGAGCGGAACGACCGGCTGAAGAACCTCGACGAGGAGACCGGGCTGCCCACCCTGAAATATTTCCAGGAGCGCCTGCTCCACGAGATCAGCCGGGCGAAGCGGTTCCAGCGGCGGCTGGTCCTGATGATCTGCGAGGTGACGCCGCGGCTCCCGATGAAGGACTTCGCCGCCGTCGACCGGGAAGAGGTCGTCATCAAGCGGGTGGCCGGCGTGCTGCGCAGCGCCCTGCGGGAATACGACGTCGTGGCGCGGATCAGCGACTGGAAGTTCGGGATGATCCTCCCCGAGGCGGAGGACGGCAAGATGAGCGCCATCCCCCGCATCAAGAAGGCCATCCAGTCCGAGGTGGAGGAGATCCGGAAGCGCATCAAGGACGTGCGGGTCGACCTCCGGTTCGGGCACGCCTCCTACCCCGAGGACGGAGACGACCACGAGAAGCTGATCTTCAAATCCAACATCCTCAAGTTGTGACGGGACCGGCAGGCGGCTAGAGGAGATCCGGGTCCGGCGGGCCATCGACAAGGCCCCCGCCGTTCAACGTGCCGGCGCGGGTTCCCTCGAGGTCGACGGATACGTAGAGGAACCCGTTCCTTCGGAACCCCTCGTGGACGGCGTCGGCGACTTCCAGGTCGAACAGCCGCGGGACCTCCTCCGGTCCCGCCTCGATGCGCGCGGTGGCGCCGCGCGCGCGGATGCGGAACCGCCGGATGCCGAAACCGCGCAGGATCTCCTCGCAGCGCTCCACGCGCCGCAGGAACTCCCCGTCGGGCTCGCCGCCGTTCCCGTCCGGGTCAGCAGAGGAGCGCATGCTCCGCCTCGGTGAAATCCGGGTCGGCCGGGAGGAAGAGATCGCGATCCGCGCCGTTCCCCGTTTCGCGCACGCGGAAGGGAGGCGGGGTGCCCGGCTTGCTGTACCGCGTGAAGAAGCGCGCGATCAGCTCCAGCGGGGGGTCTCCGTCCGCGCCGTCGATCCCGATGGAGGGGCCGGAGAATCCTTCCGCGACGTACACGCGCAGCCTCCCCCTGCCGAGGGCCTCGAGCCTCCGGTTCTCCGCCTCGTCCCGCCCGACGATCACCTTTCGCCCGTCCGGCATGCGGAAGTGCCTGCCGACGTGCAGCAGGTGCAGGTCCGTCATGTCCGGCGCACCGCAGTGCTCGAACAGGTCCTTCACCTTGACGGAGTAGGTCCTGTCGGTCAGGAGGCAGCCGCCTGCGGGGCAGGGGTAGTCGGCGATGTTCCACTCCTCCGCCATGCGGATCTGCTCCTTCCGGGACCGTCCGGCGATATCGAGCAGCTTCCCGCGGTCGACCCACCCTTCCCGCTCGGGGATCGTCGGCTCCAGGTTCCGGGCCGACAGGGGGCGAAGGACGAGCCCGGCGCAGCCGCTGTGCTTCTCGATGAGCCGGAGGGCGTCGCCGCGCTGGGACATCGGGCGCTGTCCCACGACTTCCCCGGTGACCAGGAACGAGGCCCCGATCTCCTCCATGTACTCCCGGCCCTTCCGGAGCGTGAAGATCCTGCAATCGACGCAGGGATTCATCGCGGAGCCGCGTCCGTGCCGCGGGTTGCGGACGATCTCCAGGTATTCCCTTCCCTTCGAGACCGTCCGGATCGGGATCCCCATCCTCCCCGCGACGACCTGCGCCTGGGAGTGGCACCCCGCCGCATGCACCCCGCCGGGGGCGCCGGCCGCCGGCCGCGAACAGGTGCAGAACGGCGACGTGAAGTGCAGGGCGAAGAGTTCGATCCCCTGGTCGACCATCATCTTCGCCGCCAGCGTGCTGTCCAATCCTCCCGACAGCAGGATCACCGCGCGCACCGGGCCCCGCGGGGCGGCGGGCTTCACAGCGCGCAGCTCCGGTCCAGCGAATAGCGCGCCGGGGAGAGCGGGGGGAGGATCCGGGGGGATATTCCGCATGCGGGACAATTCGGGTCCTTTTCGACCGGATGCGTGGTGACGGAGGGGGCGATCGTGTCGATCACCAGCAGCATCCTTCCCGCCGCCGGCTCGCCGATCCCCAGCAGCAGTTTCACGGCCTCGACCGCCTGCCATGACCCCACGACGCCCGCCGACGCCCCGAGGATCCCCGCTTCGGAGCAGGTCGGAGCGTCCTTTCGGGGCGGGATCTCGGGGAGCAGGCATCGAAGGCAAGGCCCCCGGGGGGGGACCACCGGGAGGATCTGGCCCCCGTACCGCAGGACCCCCGCGTGGATCAGCGGGACGCCGGTCAGGACCGACGCGTCGCTGCACAGGTATTTCGTCGGGAAGTTGTCGCTTCCGTCGATGACGACGCTGTAGCGGCGGAACAGGTCCAGCGCATTGCCGGCCGTGAGCGCGGTATCGTGGACGTCCACCTCGAGATCCGACCGGAACGCCCGCAGCGAGGCGCCTGCGGATTCCGCCTTGGAGCGGCCCACCGAGGTTTCCGCATGGATGGTCTGCCGGTTCAGGTTGGACAGGTCCACGCGGTCTCCGTCGATCACCCCGATCCGGCCCACTCCCGCCGCGGCAAGATAGAGCAGCGCCGGGGAACCCAGCCCTCCCGCCCCCACCACGAGCGCCGAGGAGGAGAAGAGCTTCTCCTGTCCCTCGGGGCCGATTTCCCGCAGGAGGATGTTCCGGCTGTATCTAAGGACATCTTGGTCCTTCCATTCCATCGGGGTATTATACCCTGAAATCATCGGGGTCTCCCTGGCGCAGGCGGGAGGCCCCGAATGCGTGGAGGCCCGGTGCCGATCGACGTAGACCCTATCCGGAAGACCGAGTTCCCGGTAACCGAAAAATTCGTCTACCTGAACCATGCCGGCGTGTCCCCCATCCCCTCGCGCGCGGCGGAAGCCGCCGCCCGCCAGCTCTTCCGGTCCCGCGACGAGGGGGCGTTCCAGCTCCGGAAGTGGCAGGAGCTGGGGGATGCGGTCCGGGGGCGGTTCGCCCGGCTGATCGGGGCTTCCCCGGAGGAGGTGGCCTTCATCAAGAACACCTCCGAGGGGCTCTCCTTCATCGCCGCGGGGTTTCCCTGGAGGGAAGGGGACAACCTCATCCTGTCCAACGTCGAGTTCCCGTCGAATGTCTATCCCTGGATGCGGCTCATCGCGCACAACGTCGAGGTCCGGATGGTGCCGGCCCGCGAGGGCAGGATCCGCAAGGAGGACGTCTTCGCCGCGTGCGACGGGAAGACCCGCCTGAT
>PQAK01000085.1 GCA_003105225.1 Deltaproteobacteria bacterium
TAGCGCAGCTGCAGCGCGATCGGCTGCTCGGCGATGATCTGCGCCGCGTCGGAGAGCTTCTGCGCCGCCTGGAACTCCCCTTCCGCCCCGATGACCTTCGCGCGCCGCTCCCGCTCGGCCTCGGCCTGCTTGGCCATCGCCCGCTGCATCTCCTGCGGCAGGTCGATGTGCTTGATCTCCACCTTCGCGACCTTGATCCCCCAGGGCTCGGTGTCCTTGTCGAGGATCTCCTGGATGTGCGCGTTGATCTTCTCCCGCTCGGAGAGGAGGTCGTCCAGCTCGGCCTGCCCGCATACCGACCGCAGGGTCGTCTGCGCCAGCTGGGAGGTGGCGTACAGGTAGTTCTCGACGCTGACGATCGCGCGATTGGGGTCCAGGACCCGGAAGTAGAGCACCGCGCTCACCTTGATCGAGACGTTGTCCCTCGTGATGACATCCTGGGGAGGGACGTCCATGGCCACGACGCGCAGGTCCACCCGGACCATCTTGTCGATGACGGGGATCAGCAGGATGAGCCCCGGCCCCTTGGCCCCGATGACGCGGCCCAGCCGGAAGATCACCCCCCTCTCGTACTCGTTCAGGATCTTGATGGCGCTGTACAGGAACAGGATCACGATGACCAGCAGCGCTAGGTACGGAACCATTCCGTTTCCTCCTTCGGCGATTTTCTCGAGCGGTCCCATTCAGGTGCGGGCATCCCTGGGCTTCACGAGGAGCGTCATGCCGTCCCGGCCGTCGACGATCACCTTGTCCCCCTTCTTCAGCGGGACGCCGCACCGCGCGTTCCACCATTCCCCGAGGACGAACACCTTCCCCTCGCCGGTGAAATCCGACATCGCCTCCCCGGTCTCCCCGATCATCCCCTCCGCCCCCGTGACGGGCTTCCGGATCTGGCTGCGCACCGCCAGCGTGACCACCGTCGCGAAAAAGGCCACGGAGACGCCGACCATCGTGAGGAGCACCCCCCACGATATCCGAAGGTACGGATCGGCGGAGGAGCGGAACAGCATCAGGCTCCCCAGGAGCAGCGACACGATCCCCCCGATCGTCAGCGCACCGTACGAGTGGATCTTGACCTCGAGGATGAACAGGAGGATCGAAAGGGCGATCAGGAGAAAACCGGCGTAGTTGGCCGACAGGGTCTGCAGGGAATAGAACCCCAGGATGAGGGAGATGCCGCCGACGATCCCCGGGAACACCGCGCCCGGGTTGGAGAGCTCGAAGAAGATCCCGTAGATGCCGATCATCATCAGGATGTAGGCGATGTTCGGGTCCGCAAGGGAGGACAGGATGCGGTGGCGGATCCCCATGGGGACGCGCGTGACCCGGATCCCCTTCGTGCGCAGGACGATCGTCGCCTCCCCCTTGCGGATCTCCTTGCCGTCCACGCGGGCCAGCAGGTCGCCCAGCGACGTCGCGACCAGGTCGATCACGTGCTTCTCGAGCGCATCCTTCTCGGTGAGCGAGGTGCTCCTCCGGACGGCGCTTTCCGCCCAATCGGCGTTGCGCCCCTTCTTCTCCGCCAGCGACCGGGCGTATGCCGCCGCGTCGTTTTCCACCTTGGCCGCCATCGTATTGTCCATCCCGCCGCCCCCCACGCTCACCGGGTGGGCCGCGCCGATGTTCGTTCCGGGGGCCATGGCGGCGATGTCCGATGCGAGGGTGATGAGGACGCCGGCCGATGCCGCCCGGGCGCCCGACGGAAAGACGTAGACGGCGACCGGCACCGGCGTCCGGAGGATCTCCTGGACCATCTGCCGCATCGCGCTGTCGAGGCCGCCGGGGGTGTCCAGCTCCAGGACGACCAGGGCGGCGCCCTTTTCCTGCGCCTTTTCGATGACCGACGACAGGTAATCGGCGGTGACGGGATTGATCGATGCGGCGATCGTCGCCACCATCGCTTCCCGCGGGGGGTCCGCGGAAACGGCGCGCACGGGCAGGAGCACGAGGAGCAGGACGAACCCCATGCGCACTCCGTGCCGGGCGAACCGCAGCGTCACGTTGTCCTCTTTCGATACGCGGCGAATTTCAGGTACTCGGTTTCCGGCACCCCGAGCAGGACCGGATGGTCGGGGGGCTGCCCGCCCGCGGCCAGCAGCTCCAGGTCCGCGCGCGCATCGGAGGCGGCTGCCCTCAACGCCTCCCTCCATTTCGCCACATCGACCAGCTGGGTGCAAGAAGCCGTTGCGAGAATCCCGCCGGGCGCCAGCACCGAGATCCCCAGCCGGTTGATGTCCCGGTAGCCGCGAACCGCCCCCTCCCGGCCTTCCCGGGACTTGGCGAAGGAGGGCGGGTCCAGGACGACCAGGTCGAACCGCCGTCCCGAACCGGACAGGTCGCGCAGCTCCGAGAAGAGCTCGGCCGCCTTCCCTTCCCACCGGCCGGAAAACCCGTTCCGCGCGGCGTTCTCCCCCGCCGCCGCCACGGCGGGAGCGGAGGCGTCGATCGCAAGGACGCTCTCGGCCCCTCCCGCCAGGGCGTAGATCCCGAAGGCGCCCGTCGAACAGAAGGCGTCCAGCACCCGCTTCCCGCGCGCCAGGCCCCGCACGATGCGGCGGTTCTCCCGCTGGTCCAGGAAAAATCCCGTCTTGGGCCCGTTCTCCGCGTCGACCTGGAACCGCAGGCCGTCCATCTCCACTTCCTCCCGGGGGTCGCCCTCCCCCCACACCGTTCCTTTCCGTTCGGGGAGCCCCTCCCGCTTCCTGCCGCCGCCCTCCGAGCGCTCATAGAGGAGGCGGCAGGGGAACATCGCGGCGAGCGTTTCGACGATTTCCGCCCGGACCGTCTCCATTCCCGCCGTCAGCACCTGGATGCAAAGGAGGGAACCGTACCGGTCGACGACCAGGCCCGGCAGGAAATCCCCTTCCGAGTAGACGAGGCGGACCGCGCTCTCCCTTCCCAGGTCCGCGTCGATCCTGCGCTTCCACGCCTCCTCGAGCCTGCCGCGGAGGAACGCCTTGTCGGGAAACGCTTCCGCCCTGGAAACCAGCCGCAGGGCGATGCGGCTCGCGAGATTCAGGGTGCCCGTCCCGAGGGGCTCCCCGGCGCGGGACCGGATGCGCACCCACGATCCCGGCGGCAGCTCCCGGGGGGTCTCCCGCAGGTCGTCCCCGAAGACCCAGACGTGGCCGGAGCGAAGCCGCTCCTCCCCCTTCCGGCTCACCCCCACCGACGGCAGCGGACCGCGCGCTTCACTTGAGATGGAGGCGCTCCGCGAGGAGGTCGAAATCGGTGAATACCTCCGTTTCCCGGGGCTGGTTGCGAAGGATGAACGCGGGATGATAGGTCGGGAGCACGGGGATGCCGTCCAGTTCCCGCCACGTACCCCGCACCCGCGTGATTTTCTCCCCGGTTCCGAGCAGGTACTGGAGGGCGACGGCTCCCAGCGTGCAGATCGCTTCCGGCCGGATCGCCCGGATCTGCCGCTTGAGGTACGGCAGGCAGGATGCGGCTTCCTCCGGGAGCGGGGCCCGGTTCTCCGGCGGACGGCACTTGACGATGTTGGCGATGTAGACGTCCTCGCGCCGGAGGCCGAGGCGGGCGATCCACTGGTTGAGCCGCTTCCCGGCCGCGCCCACGAACGGCTCGCCCTGCCGGTCCTCCTCCGCCCCGGGCCCCTCGCCCACGAACATCAGGCGGGCGCGGGGGTTGCCCACCCCGAAGACGACGGTCCGGCGGCCGGCGCACAACGGGCACCCGCGGCATTCCAGCAGCTCCTTCCGGATGTCCTCCAGCGTTTCCCGCCCATCGGCGCGCCCGGGAACCAACAGGTAGTCGATCCCGATTTCCCGCAGGTAGGCGGCGACCATCCTGGAGGAAGGGCGTTCCGTCATCGCCGCAGCAGCTTCCCGTTCAGCGCGAGCCAGACCCCGACCGCGATGCCGTCCTTGGTGGCCAGCGGGAGCTCCCGGACCTCTCCGTCCGGGAAGAAGATCCGCACTTCGTTGTTGTCCGATTCGAAGCCGATGTCGGCCCGCGAGACGTCGTTGGCCACGATCGCGTCCAGGTTCTTCCGCCGCATCTTTTCGATCGCCTTCCTTTCGAGGTCGTCGGTCTCCGCCGCGAACCCGACGAGCGCCCGGCTTCCCTTCTCCTTCCCCAGGGTCTCCAGGATATCCACCGTGGGAGCGAGCTCCACGCGGAAGTCGAAGTCCTCCTTCCGGATCTTTCCGGGAGCGGCCTCCTTCGCCCGGAAGTCGGCGACCGCGGCGCACATCACGACGACGTCGGCGTCCCCCGCCGCGGCGGAGACCGCCGAGAACATTTCCTCCGCCGTCCGGACGCGGACGGTCGTGAGGAAGAACGGATCCGGCAGGGCCGTGGGCCCGGACACCAGCGTCACCCGGGCCCCGAGCCGGCGGGCGGCGCGGGCCATCGCGAAGCCCATCTTGCCGGAGGCCCGGTTCGAGAGAAAGCGTACGGGGTCCAGCGGCTCCGCCGTCGGCCCCGCGCTCACGACCACCCTCTTCCCCTCCAGGGGTTTCTCCGTCAGGAGGATCCGCGCCATCTCCAGGATCTTTTCCACGTCCGCAAGCCGTCCGGGGCCCACCGTGCCGCAGGCGAGCTCGCCGGCATCCGGCTCCACGAAGTGAAACCCGCGTCCCCGCAGCACCTCGATGTTTTCCCGGACCGCCGCGGAGGCGACCATCTGCGAATTCATCGCCGGGGCGATCAGCACCGGGGCGTTCGACGCCATCACGACCGTCGAGAGCATGTCGTCCGCGATCCCCGCCCGGATCTTGCCGATGATGTTCGCCGTCGCCGGCGCGATCAGCAGCAGGTGGGCGCGCTGCGCCAGCGAGATGTGCCCGATCTCCGACTCGGAGATGAGGTTGAACAGGTCCGTCGCCACCGGGTTCTTCGAAAGAGTCTGCAGGGTCAGCGGCGTGAGGAACTGGGCC
>PQAK01000086.1 GCA_003105225.1 Deltaproteobacteria bacterium
AAACTCCTCCGGATCCTCCTGCGGGAGGGCCGCGGTGGTCATCGAAACCGCCGGGTCGTCAAGCAGGGGAGCGATCACCGCGTCGATGACGGAGGGGTGCATCATCGGCTCGTCGCCCTGCAGGTTGACGATGATCTCCTCGGACAGACCCCTTGCCGTCTCCGCCACCCGGTCCGTCCCCGAGGCGCATTCAGGCGATGTCATCCTCGCCTCCCCCCCGAACTCCCGGACCGCGGAGGCGATGCGCGGGTCGTCGGTAGCCACGAGGACGCGGGTTGCAAACCGGGATTTCCTTGCCTTTTCCCAAACATACCATATCATCGGGCGACCGTCTATTTGGGCCAGGGGCTTGCCCGGCAGCCGGGTGGAGGCGTACCGGGCGGGGATCACGACCGCCGCTCCCTTCGGGGCGGGGCTCACGGGAAGAGGGGGGCCGAATGGAGCCCCTCCTCCTCGGGGAATCCCGTCATCAGGTTGAAGCACTGCACCGCCGCCCCGGACGCGCCCTTGACCAGGTTGTCGATGGCGGAAACGACCACCACCCGGCGCCTCTTCTCGTCGGCCCGGACGGCGATATCGCAATAGTTGCTGCCCGCCACGTCCTTCGTGGAGGGAAGGACCTCCGGCGGGCACAGCCGCACGAACGGCTCCTTCCCGTACTGTCTTCGATACGCCGCCTCCACGGCCTCGGGAGTGGCTTTCGCCCGGAGCGTGGCGTAGCAGGTGGCCAGGATCCCCCGGACCATGGGGATCAGGTGGGGGACGAAGGTGATCGACACCTTTTGCCCCGCGGCGAGCGACAGCTCCTGGTCCATCTCCGGGTTGTGGCGGTGCCTCGGCAACCCGTACGGCCGCACCCCTTCCTCGACCTCGGGGTAATGGAACCCGAGGGACGGACTCCTCCCGCCGCCCGAAACGCCCGTCTTGCAGTCGGCCACGATCCCCTTCCGGTCGATCAGCCCCTCCTTCAGCAGGGGATACAGGCCCAGGATCACCGACGTGGGGAAGCAGCCGGGGACCGCCGCAAGGCGCGTCTTCCGGAGCGCTTTCCGGTACACCTCGGGCAGGCCGTAGACCGCCCTGGAGCTCAAGGCCGGGCTCTTGTGCGTGACGCCGTACACCGATTCGTACAGCGGAACGCTGCGGAAACGGAAATCGGCGGAGAGGTCGACGACCGGGATCCCCCGGGAGAGAAGGGCCTCGGCCACGGGAGCGGAAACGGTATGCGGCAAGGCGAGGAAGGCGGCGTCGAAGTCTGCGGAGAGCATCGCGTCCATCTTGCCGAACGCAATGCCTTCGAGCCTACCGCGGAAGGGGGAAAACGCCCGGTCGACCGGCTGATCGGAGTACTGCTCCGAGGTGAGCACCGTGATCCTGGCGCGGGGATGGGACAGGAGGAGCCGGATGAGCTCGAACCCCGTGTATCCCGTCGCGCCGAAGATAGCGACCTTCTTCATGGAATTCTCCTTGAGAGGGGAGCGTCCCCGCCCAGCCTCCGGAAAAACTTAGGGACGTTCTTTAAGTTTTTCCAACGGACGCTCTAAAAACTTAAAGAACGTCCCTAAGTTTTTCCGTCCCCAAGTTTTTCCAAAAAAAAGGGGAAGGCAGCAGCAGCGGCCTTCCCCTTCGGGAATCGTTCGGAAGGGCGTCTCGCCCTCCTGCTTTACCGCTTGGAGAACTGGAACCGTTTCCTCGCTCCCGGGCGCCCGTATTTCTTGCGTTCCTTGATCCGCGCATCCCGCGTCAGGAAGCCCGCGCGCTTCAGCACGGTGCGCAGCTCGGGATTCTCCGCCTGCAGCGCCTTGGCCAGGCCGTATTTCACGGACTCCGCCTGGGCCGCCTGCCCTCCTCCGTTGACGTTGACCTCCACGTCGACCGACTGCCGCTTGCCGGTGAGCACCAGCGGCTGCACGGCGACCGCCCGCAGCGCGAGAACCGGAAAGTAGTTTTCGAACTCCCGCCCGTTGACGCTGATCCTGCCGCTGCCCGACCTCACGTAGACCCGGGCGATGGCCGTTTTCCGTTTCCCCGTCGCGTAGACTTTCGCCGCCTGTGCCATATCGGTTCGATCCTCTCCTATTCGTTGACCGCCAGCGCCTTGGGCTGCTGGGCCTTGTGGGGGTGGTCGGGTCCCGCGTACACCTTGAGTTTCGTGAACAGCCGGTCGCCCAGCCGGGTCTTGGGCAGCATCCCGCGGACCGCCCATTCGACGAGCCGCTCCGGGTGTTTCGAGGCGAGCACCTTCTCCGGAGTCGTGGACTTGAGCCCCCCCATGAATCCCGTGTGGCGGTAGTACGTCTTCTCCGCCATCTTCTTTCCGGTCAGCTTCACCTTGTCCGCGTTGACCACGATGACGTATCCGCCGATGTCGGCGTTGGGGGTGAACGTCGGCTTGTTCTTCCCGCGCAGGACATCGGCTACTTTCGTGGCGATGCGCCCGAGGACCTTGTCCCTGGCGTCCACCACGTACCATTCCTGGTCGGCAGCCTCTCTCGTGAAATACTCGGTCTTCTTCATCGGCGCAAACCTTTCCCCTGAAAATCAAAGGGTATATTAAAGCCCAGGAGACGTCCACCGTCAAGGGGAAAGTGACCACCCCGTTCCCGGTTTCGCCGCAGAGGCGCTTGACCCCGGGCGTGTCACGGCATCGCCTGCTTGTAGGAGAACTTGCCGGTCTTGCCGTCGACGAGCACGCTGACGTCGCCCTTCCGGATCCCGCCGCTCACGCTCCAGTACACGCCGGGGCTCTTGGTGGCCTGGCCCATCATCATGAGCGACATGGGCGTCTTGCCCTTGATCTTGAGGCCGCTCTTCCTGGCTTCGGCCATGGCCTTGTCGCTGTCCACGAACTCGCCGACCGCATCCCTGACGTACGGATTGACTTCGAGCGTCTCTACGACCTTGCCTCCCTTCACGTCCACCGTGTATCCCCGCTTCGACTTGGGCGAGTAATACATGTAGCCCCACTTCGCCGCCTTGCCGTCGGCGTCGGCCTGCAACGTCGAGACGTTCACCAATACCGCGTCCTTCTGCCACTGCTGCGCCGCGGTAGCGGCGGATGCGAAACCGGCCTTGGCCGTCGTGTCCGCGGCGGTAGCCGCGGAAGCGGCAAGCAACGCGGCAAGTGCGACGGCAACGGCAATTCGGGGACGCGCCACCGGATGCCGGATCATGGGTCACCTCCTGCAAGCGATTTTCGCGGTTCGAGTTTCCCCTTTCAACCTGCGGCACCTGGCCGTATCCGGGACCCGGTGGGCGATCGTTTCGGACCGTCGGATTCGGCGGGTCCTGTCCTTACAATTCGCCCGAGAGACGCATGAGGAACGTTCCGGACTTCGCGTCCACGCACCAGCCGCGCATCACGGACTTTGCGGGATCGAAGTCCTTCGCGCTGCTCACGTTCCAGCACTCTTTGTCTTTGGCCAGCCTGTCCTTGGAACGGCTGAGCATCATCGAGTTGTCGTCCTTGTCCGGCTGGAAACCGGCTTTCATCGCCTGCTGCATCGCAATCGGACTGTCGACGAACTTGGTTGATATCGGCTTGTTGGGGATGCACGATCCCAAGTCGATGAGGTTGAGCGGCATGCCTTTGATGATCTGTATCCGCACACACTTCCCGGCCTTCGGGGAATGGAAGGAGTACTGCCACACCCGTGATTTTCCGGTCGCATCCGCCAGGGGCGTGGAGATCGTTTCCAGCTTTGCATCCGGCATCCATTTCGCCGCCGCTTGCAGCGCCTGCGCAAGCCCGGCATTCGCGGTGTCGTCGGCCGCGGCCGGCACGGCGGCGACAAGAACGATCCACCCGATGAACAGCAGCGTTTTCCCCATGTCCGCCCTCCTTGCGAATTGGCGCGGTCCGCCCACCCGGCCCCGGCGCCGGGCCCTGCGCCTGCCCTGCAGGTTTCGATCAACGTGAGCGTAAGCCTGTAGACGTTGTTGTTTTCGTCCGCCGATCGACGCATCGACGGCCGAAGGGGACGGTTGCGGCGTTCCCCGCAGGTTGATACGTTACTGGAATAATAAAACAACGTATTGTTTCGACGATATCCCCACGGTAAGTGAATTCTTCGAGCCAGTCAAGAAAATCCACACTGCTGCTGCAGGCTGGCTTTTATCGCCAAACGTGCCGCAAGGAAGACATCAAGCGTGGATCCTGTAGGCGATCTTCCACAAGAACAGCCCGCGGGCGGGGGCGGTGGGGCCCGCCTCCGACCGGTCCCGCAGGGAAAACAATTCCCGCACCCGTTCGGGGGGATATTTGCCCTTCCCTATGTCCACCAGCGTCCCCACCAGGTTTCGGACCATGTGCCGCAGGAAACCGCCACCGGTGATTGAGATGTAATGGAGTGCAGGGGAAAGCTCGCCCCACTCCGCCCGGAAGATCGTCCGCACGGTCGTCTTCGCCGTGCAGCCCTGGCCGCGGAAGGAGGTGAAATCGTGCTCCCCCACCAGGTGGTCCAGCCCTTCCCGGACTGCGGCACGGTCGAGAGGCTTTTCGATGTGCCAGGCGTGGCGAAAAAAAAAGGGGGAGGCGACGGGATCAAGATACAGAAAATACCGGTACTCTTTCCCGCTTGCATGGCGCCGCGCGTCGAATGAGGGGGGAACCTCCTCGGCGGAGAGGATGCGGATATCGGGGGGGAGCAGCGCGTTCCCCCCCCGAAGGATCGTCTCCAGCGGCCGGACGCCCGAATCGGCGAAGTCGGCCACCTGCTCCCGGGCGTGCACCCCCGCATCGGTGCGTCCCGCCCCCCGCAGCTTTACGCTCTCCTGGAGGACCCGGCCCAGCGCCGCTTCCGTGACCGACTGGATCGTCGGTCCGTTCGGCTGGACCTGGAACCCCAGGTACGCGGTCCCGTCGTAGGCCAGCGTCAGCTTGACGCGACGCAACGGGTTAAGCGGGCACCAGGTGATTCTTGACGAGCAGTTCCCCGATCTGGATGGCGTTCAGGGCCGCCCCCTTGCGGAGCTGGTCGCCGCACACCCAGAGGTTGAGGCAGTTCTCGGCGCTGTCGTCCTCGCGGATCCGGCCGACGTAGCAGTCGTCCTT
>PQAK01000087.1:0-5334 GCA_003105225.1 Deltaproteobacteria bacterium
CATGTTGAGGACCGGAAGCCCCGCCTTTCCTTCCGATATCCAGGGTTGGACGCCCGGGTACAGCGCCTCGTAGTCGAGGACCGGGTGGCCGTCCGCCGTCGTCCCGGTCGTCGCCAGCCGCATCTCCTCCTCGTGGACCTGGCCGCGGTAGATCCTCGCTCCGGCCGGCTCCACGATAACCTGGCCGAACAGTCCGTTGGAGATGTGCCCCTCGTTGGCGTCGGAGCCGATCGTGACCCCTTCGCTCGTGACCAGGAAGACCCCTTCCTTCTCGGCGTAGACCTTGTAGCTGCGGGACTGTCCGGGGCCGATCAGGCTGCCGTTCGCCGCGGAGGCGCCGGGAGCCAGATGGTTGTTACCGACCATGCTCCCGTCGTCGTTGATATCGTCGACGAGCTGCATCCCCGCTGCGTGGAACCCGACCGCCCGGTCCTTGGGCTGATCGTCGAGCTCGACGTTGAACTCGACCCCCGTGACGGCCGTATCCAGCGGGGGATGCAACGGGTTCGCCAGCGGAGTCAGCAGGTTCTCCAGGTGGACCGTGAGGCAGTCCCCCTTGCGGATCCGCAACGCCAGGGGCCGGGGACGCCGGTCGGGACGAAGCTCGACCTGGCCAGGCACGGCCGCCCCTCCCGCGGTCAACGGAAGCAGGCTGTTCGTGTTGATCACGTCGCGCCGGAGCGCGAAGATCATTCCGTTGATGTTTGCCGCCCCGATCCGGTTATACATCAGAGGCTGATCGATCACGACCAGGTTGGCCGTGACATCCCGCTCGCACGTGAACGCCTGCGCGGCGGACGGAACCGATACTACGCCTGCGATGAAGGCACCTATGAGTGCCGCGGTCAAAAGGATCGTCCGTGTTCGATTCTTCATGGTCCGGTCCCTCCTGTTCTTCTGCAATTCGATATCTCCCGGTGGATCGACCCGGAACAGCATCCGGTAAAAAGAGCGCCACGAGCCTTTCCGCATCGATAGCCGTAACCCGTGGAGTCCGTCCGAGTAATCCATGTACATGAAAACCATGCCGAGTCTGGCGGGGGGTAACGATCCGTGACAGGTGATGCTTTTCATGAGATTTCCTTTCCGCAGCCATCGCCGTTCCGATGGTTGGTCGTCGATGGATCGGGAGACCGAAACAGGTTCGCGCCATCCGCAAGGAGAATTTGCCTGGGCGGTTCCGGAATCTGCCTCCTATCCCCGTAAGCATTGAGCAAATGGAGTGCGCATTATTGATTACCAATATTAGCAATATGTATGCCGGCCCAAATAATTCGGGCCTTTTGCTGAATATTGTTCAGATAAGAGAGGATGGCAGGGAACGAAATCCGCCGGATCGGTGCGACAGTTGTCCGAATCGCAAGGCTCGAAATCGGAAACCATTTTATTATCAATTAGTTTTAAGGGAACGGCTCGGTGGGACAATTGACAGGATGTCCCACCTCTGTAAAGGCGATTTTACGAGTTTGCCGCCGCCCGAATTGTTTTTCGATCGGGGAACGAATCGGGATCCGGGGCGTTTGCCAAGGTGTACCTCACACCTCAAGGAGGAACTACGATGGGAAGCACGCAGGCCACAGATATCCACACCATGTTCGGGAGGGGGTGGGTTCCCGCGGGAATCGCCTTTTCTCTCCTGTTCCTTATCGCCGCCCTGCCCGGGTCGATCCGTTCCGCAACCGCCGCACCGGCAGGAAAGGTCTACGCAGGGATTTTCAAGGAGAATGCGGTCGCGGTGATCGACGCGAGCACCAACCGGGTCCTCCGCACCCTTCCGATCCCGCCCGGTCCGCACGGACTGGTGATCACGCCCGACGGGCGCAAGGTTTACGTGAGCAGCGACGGCGCCTCTACGGTCAGCGTCATCGACACCTCGTCCGACCGGGTTTCAACCGGCATCGAGGTCGGAAAGGCCCCGCACGGCCTGTCGATTTCGAATGACGGAAGCGTCGTGCTGGCGGCGGTCTTCGGCGCCGACAGCGTGGCGCTCATCGACACCGGAACGGACAAGGTCGTCGGACGCATCCCCGTTTCCCAGCCCCACAACTCCGCAATCAGCCCGGACGGGAGAACCGCCTACGTTGCCTCCCAACGGCAGGGCCAAACCGCGCTAGTACGGCTGGACCTCGTTAAAAAGTCGGTAACCGGCAGCGTACCGTTGGACAAGACGCCGCGTGCTCTCGGATATCGTCCCGACGGGAAGGTGCTCTACTTCACGGTGGCCGGTGACGACGCCGTGCTGGCGCTGGAACCTTCAAGCAATAAGGTGATCGCCCGGGTCCCCGTCGGCGCCTCGCCGCACCACCCGCTGTTCACACCCGACGGGCGTTCCGGGTTGGTCGTAAGTCAAGGCCCGGGGACGCTGGAGATCCTGGATCCCGTGAACCACAGCGTCAAGGGCACGGTGAAAGTGGGATCCGCGCCGCACTGGATTGCCGCCAGCTCCAACAGCCGGACCGCCTACGTGACCAACGAGGGGTCGGGCGACGTATCGGTCGTGGACCTTGACCGCCGTGCCGTGGTCGCCACGATACCGGTGGGAAACGCCCCGCGGAAGATCGCGGTGCAGCCCGTTGCGGCCATGGGGCGGACCGTCAAGGCGGGCGACTACTACTTCAAGCCCGCATCCCTGGACGGTAAACCCGGCCAAAAGGTAACCCTCACCATCGAGAACGAGACGGCGACGCTGCACAACGTCAGCATCCCCGAACTTCACATCGACACGGACATCCCGCCGAACGGGAAGGTCGACATCGAAGTCGCATTCCCCCCGTCGGGTACGGTCCGTTTCTTTTGCAAGTTCCACTCCGCCATCGGCATGAAGGGCGAACTGCTGTCGGCCAACGCCGATCCGTCCGCCCGCCACGCCGGGCTCTCCGGTTCCGGCATCCGCCGTCGGAACAAGTGAGGGAAGCCGATCCGACGAGGCGTCGGGGAGAACCCCTCCCTGACGCCCCGCCCGGCCGGCCGATCGGTGGACATGGCCCTTCAGGCAGTGCCGAGTTTCGCGGCCAGCCGCCGGAGCTCGGTCGGGTCCACGTCGGAAACGAGCGCGTACCCGAGCTCGCCCTCCCGCCAGAGAATCACGTTGAACCCCCTGGCGGTCTTCTCGTAGGCACGGGCTTTCCCCGATCCCCCCGTATCGCCGGCAGGCCAGGGAAGGCTCTCCGCGCGGAAGACCAGCAGGGAGATGACGTGGAGCCGGTAGCCGTAAGTGAAGACCGCCGCCTTGCGGTCGAGGAAATACCCGACGGAACCGCCTTTCAGGGGGAACTCCGGGTCGCCCAGGAACCGGACCGCCGGCGCGAAATCGAGCTTGCCGGCAAACCACGGCTTGACCTGGTGGAAGTTCCCGCTTTCGACCTCCAGGGGGTGCCCGCTCTGAAGGATGCGGAGATGGTCGTTGACCGCCTCGGCGATCATCCGTTCCGCCCCGCCGGCCCGGCGGGAGGACACCGCCTGGTAATACAGGGGGACGGCCATGAAAAGCAGGAGGGCGACGGCGCCCGCCGGGGCCCAGGACCGCCCCCAACGCTCCCACCAGGAGGATTTCGTGACTGCCGGGGAAGGCCATTGCGCGGCGAGGCGCAGTTTCAAGGCGATGGGAGCGGGATGCTGCGGCAGACGGCGTTCGAGAAGATCGGTGAGGGTCCGCTCGATCGACTCGGAACGGGAACAGGAGGGACATCCCGAAAGATGCGCGCGGAGCTCCTCTTCCCGTTCCGGCCCGAGACGGCCCCGCTGGTAATCGAGAAGATGGGAGGTCGATTCCCGGCAGTCCATGTTTCTACCTCGCGTAATCCTTGAGAAGTTGCCGGAGCGTCGCGCGGGCGCGCGCCAGCCGGGACTTCACGGTGCCCACGGCGCAATCGAGGACCTGGGCCACCTCTGCTTCCGTGAACCCTTCCAGGTCCATGAGAACGACCGTGCGCGCCTCCTCCGGCAGGGACATCAAGGCCTTCCCGATGTCCTCCGCCACGACGTTCCGCATCTGGTCCAACTCCATGTCGTCCCTCGGCCACCCTCCAGGGGCCGCCTCCTGGCCATGCGGATCCGTGGTGTCCAGGCCTCCCACGGTCGGATTGCGGCGCTGCCGCCGGTAGCCGCTGATGAACGCATTGCGAAGGATGCGGAATAGCCAGGCCTTGAGGTTCGTTCCCGTGGAGAACTGCCCGGCCGCCCGGAGGGCAAGCGCATAGGTTTCCTGGACGAGGTCCTCGGCATCGGCGTCGTTTCCCGTGAGATACCGGGCCAGGTTGTACAGCCCGTCCGCGTAGGCCAAGGCCTCCCGCCCCAGCGCGCCGCGCGATTCCGAGACTCCTGCCAGGACCATCTGCTCTCCGTGGCGACAGGGGCCTGCCCTTCGCACCATCCGCGGATATGTTTTCCCTGCTCCGACGACGACATCGTCACTCCTTTCCATTATAGAAACGTTTTCGGATGCCGGTTGGTTCCCCGCAGGAAAAAATACCGGACAGGGAACGAATCGGCATGCCGGGCGTTAGCACGGGTAAGAACAACGAATCCCGAAGGAGGATGGAGAAATGAAGAACCTGGTAGCCATATTGGCGGTGGTCACGGCGTTAACGACAATGATCTATGCCCGGCCGGTGCTCGCGGCCGGCGGCAATTGGGAGAGCCCGGAGAAATACGGCACCTTCGCGTACGAAAACAGCCTGGAAACGGGCAGCCTCCCCGCGATGGGCATGCAGAAAAGCGATTCTGCCGCCCAGCCGAAGACCGACGAAAAGGCTCCCACGATCAATGTCGGAGGGGAGAACTATCGCGTCGGAATCGACACCCCGTAACGGAAATGTACCCCAGCCGCATCAACGTCTGTGATGCGGGTTCGAAAAAAGAGGGCCCGGCGGGAAATATCCTCCGCCGGTCCCTTTTTTTTTACGCCGGCACGGATGCCTTTCCTCGAGATCGTCGGAACGGCCAGGAAACAGGTTGATCGCCCGACGGAAGCGACATTGTGAGATACTGTTATGAATTGCAACCGCGGCTTCGCCCCCCCGAAGGAAGGCGTCGCGAGTTGAACCTCCTGCTCCTGTATCCCCGGTTCCCCGAAACGTTCTGGAGCTTCCGTTACGCCCTTCCCTTCCTCGGGAAGCGATCCGCTTATCCCCCTCTCGGGCTTCTCACCGTTTCCGCCCTGCTTCCGGCACACTGGAAGCGCAGGCTGGTCGACCTGAACATCGAGCAGCTGAACGACGCCGATCTCAAGTGGGCCGACGTGGTCTTCGCAAGCGCGATGCTCGTCCAGGCCCCGTCCCTGGCGACAGCCCTCGCCCGTTGCCGGATGGCGGGAGTGCGAACGGTCATCGGGGG
>PQAK01000087.1:5399-9958 GCA_003105225.1 Deltaproteobacteria bacterium
CGGAGAACTGGCCCGGGACCTCGAATCGGGCGGGGCCCGGCCGGCATATGAATCCCCGGGATGGACCGAGATGGCCCGCGTCCCGCCGCCCGACCTGCATCTCGCCCGGCTGCGCCGGTACAGCGCGATGGCGGTTCAATTTTCCAGGGGCTGCCCCTTCGACTGCGAGTTCTGCGACATCATCGAGCTGTTCGGGCGGACCCCCCGGACCAAGACGGCGGAACAGGTCCTCGACGAATTCGATCGTCTCTACGAAGCGGGCTGGCGCGGCTCGGTGTTCGTCGTCGACGACAATTTCGTCGGGAACAAAAAGGCCGTCAAGGCGCTGCTCCCCCGGCTGGCGGAGTGGCTGGAGCGCCGCCGGAATCCCTTCACGCTGTTCACCCAGGCGTCCATCAATCTCGCGGACGACGACGAGCTCCTCTCGTTGATGCGCGCCGCGCGCTTCAACCGGGTGTTCGTGGGGATCGAGACGCCCGTCAAGGCATGCCACGAGGCGGCGGGCAAGCACCAGAACGTCAAGGCCGATCTCCTCGAGAGCGTGCGCCGGATCCAGGAGTCGGGGATGGAGGTCATGGGAGGTTTCATCCTGGGCTTCGACCAGGATCCGCCGGACGTCTTCGACCGGCAGGTCGCCTTCATCCGGGAGGCGGCCGTCCCCGTTTCCATGGTGGGGCTGCTGACCGCGATTCCCAACACCCGGCTGTGGAGACGCCTTTCCGAGGAAGGGCGCATCCTGCGGGAAAGCATCGGGGACAACACGGCCGCCCTGCTGAATTTCGCCCCCCGGATGGATTCGAAAACCCTCCTGTCCGGCTACCGGGAGGTGATGGCGACGCTGTACCGGCCCGAGGAGTATTTCGGGCGGGCCCGGGAACTGCTGGACCGGCTCGGATCCTCCCCCCGGGCACGGCTCGTCTTCTCGGATTATCTCGCGCTGTTCCGGTCGCTGGTCCGCCAGGGGATCTTCGCGAAATACCGTGCGTCCTACTGGAGGTTCCTGGGCGGCGCCCTCCTGCGCACGAGAAGGCACCTTGGAGTCGCCGTGACGCTCGCGATCATGGGACACCACTTCTTCGTCCTCGCCCGCCGCCTCGACGCCGAAGGACGGGAGGTAATTCCTGTCCGCTGAACGCCTTTTTCCGAAGAAAAATGACGAAACCGGCATCATAAAACAGTAAATCCATTCGAACAGGACGTGGAACCATTGACAGTCACCAAGGCGGAAGCCCTCGACTGGCTCAGGAAGATGAGCTTGATCCGCCGGTTCGAGGAGCGCGCGGAAGAGGCGTACGGCCAGGGCAAGATCGGCGGATTCCTGCACCTCTACATCGGGGAGGAGGCCATCGCGGTCGGCGCGATGGCCGCCCTGCGACCGGACGACGACGTGCTCACGCATTACCGCGACCACGGTTACGTCCTGGCGCGCGGCATCGATCCGAAACGGGTCATGGCGGAACTGTACGGAAAGGCGACCGGCCTTTCGAAGGGCAAGGGCGGATCGATGCACATGGCCGACGCGAAGCACCACCTCTGGGGCGGCTACGCCATCGTCGGCGGGCACATCCCGCTGGCGACCGGCATGGCGCTGGCGAACCAGTACCTGGACCTGCCGCGGATCGTCGCCTGCTTCTTCGGGGAGGGAGCGACCAACATCGGCACGTTCTATGCCGGCCTCAACATGGCGGCGGTGTGGAAACTGCCGCTGGTCGCGATCGTGGAAAACAACCGATACGGAATGGGAACGGCCTTCGAGCGCGTTTCCGCGGTCAGCGCCGTCTATCAGAAAGCGTGCGTGTTCAACATCCCGGCGGTGCAGATCGACGGGAACGACGTCCTCGCCGTGAGAGACGCCGTGCGCGACATGGCCGAACGGTCCCGCGCCGGCGGCGGGCCGCAGCTGATCGAGGCGATGACGTACCGCTTCCGCGGCCACTCGATGGGGGACCCGCAGCGCTATCGCTCCAAGGAGGAAGTCGAGGCGGCGAAGGCGAGGGACCCGATCCTGCTCTGGCGCCGATCCATCCTGGAGAACCGGCTGGCGACGGAAGCGGAACTGCAGGCGATCGCGGACGAAGCGGACGCCGAAGCCGACGCCGCGGTGCGGTTCGCGGAAGAAAGCCCCGCGCCCGGGCCCGCCGAGCTGTGCCGCGATGTCCTGATTCCGGAACAGGAGAGCGATGTCCCAGAAGACCTATCGTGACGCCCTCCGCGAGGCCTTGCGCGAAGAGATGATCCGCGACGAGCGGGTCCTGATCCTGGGCGAGGAGGTCGGCGTCTGGGGGGGCACCTACGCGATCACCCGCAGCATGTTCACGGAATTCGGAAGCAAGCGCATCCTCGATACGCCGATCGCGGAGGCCGCGATCGTCGGCACCGCCGTCGGCGCGGCGATGGGCGGCCTGCGGCCGGTCGCGGAGCTGATGACGATCAATTTCAGCCTGGTGGCGATGGACCAGATCGTCAACAACGCGGCGAAGATCCATTACATGTTCGGAGGCCAGATCCGGGTGCCGCTGGTCATCCGCACGCCGGCAGGCTGGGGGCAGCTGGCGGCGACCCACTCGCAAACCTTCGAAGCGTGGTTTGCCCACCTCCCCGGGCTGATCGTGGCGATGCCGGGGACCCCCTACGACGCCAAGGGCATGCTCAAATCGGCGATCCGGTCCGACAACCCGGTCATGTTCATCGAGCACGCGCGCCTTTACGGGATCAAGGGCGAAGTCCCCGACGGGGAGTACACCCTGCCGCTCGGCGTCTCGGACGTCAAACGGCCCGGCCGCGACATCACGATCGTCGCCTATTCTCGGATGCTGCACGTTGCGCTGGGGGCGGCGGAGGCGCTCGCGAAGGACGGGATCGAATGCGAGGTGATCGACCTGCGCACGCTGCGTCCGCTCGACATGGCCCCGGTGTACGCGTCGGTGAAGAAAACGCATCGCGCATTGGTCCTCGAAGAGGACTGGACGACGTGCGGCATGGGGGCGGAGATCGCGGCGCGGATCAGCCACGACCGGTTCGACGACCTCGACGGGCCGGTGGAACGCATGGGCCAGGTCGAAGTGCCGATGCCGTACGCCAGGAACCTCGAAGCGCTGATGTTTCCCGACGAGCGGCAGGTGACCGAAAAAGTCAGGGAAATGCTGTCGTAGGGAGGATTCCATGCCGGCCGATGTACGCATGCCCTCGCTGGGCTTCGACATGACCGAGGGGAAATTGGCGCGTTGGTTGAAACAGGAAGGCGACCGGATCGAAAGAGGCCAGGCGATCGCCGAAATCGAAACGGAAAAGGCGACCGTGGAGATCGAAGCGGACGCCTCGGGCGTCCTGGCGAAAATCATCGTCCCGGCCGGACAGACCGTCCCGGTCGGGACGGTGATCGGCATCATCGCCGAGGCGGGGGAGAAAATCGCCGAGACGCCGACCGCTCCCGCACCCGCCGCGCCCTCGACTCCCCCTCCCCCCGCCGCGGCGGAAACGGGCGGGCATGCGGCGCCGCCCGAGGCCCGGGTCAAGGCATCCCCGGTTGCCCGCAAGATGGCGGAAGAGGCCGGGATCGATCTGCGCCGCATCCAGGGCACCGGCCCCGACGGCCGCATCATGGAGCGCGACGTTCAAGCGGCGATCGGGGGAGCGCCCCCGCCGCAGCGGCCGGCGGCCGAGGCCGCTCCCGCCGCGCCGGCCCCCATGAGCCGGATGCGCCAGGCGATCGCGCGGCGGATGACCGAGAGCAAGACGACGGCCCCCCACTTCTACGTCACCGTCGAAATCAACATGGACGAGGCGATGCGCCTGCGCGAGCAATTGAACCGCCTCGCTTCGGACGAGGAAAAAATATCGGTCAACGACCTGGTCGTCGCCGCGTCGGCCCGGACGCTTGCCCGGTTTCCCACCTTGAACGCGTCCTACCGCGACGACCGGATCGAGATGCACCCACGGATCGACATCGGAATCGCGGTGGCGCTGGAGGACGGGCTCCTCCCCCCGGTCCTGCACGACGCGGACAAGAAGGCGCTGCGAACGATCGCGGTCGAGTCCAAATCTCTGGCCGAGCGCGCCCGGACGAACAAGCTGCGATCCGACGACCTGGGATCCGGCACGTTCACGGTTTCGAACCTCGGCATGTTCGACGTCGACGAATTCATCGCCATCATCAACCCGCCGGAGGCGGCGATCCTTGCGGTCGGCGCGGTGACCCGGCGCCCGGCCGTCGTCGGCGGCGAGGTGCGGATCGCATCGCTCATGAAAGCCACGCTGTCGGTGGACCACCGGGTGTCCGACGGCGCGCAGGCCGCCCGCTTCATGCAGGAGTTCAAAAAACTACTGGAGAATCCGCTGAACCTTCTGACCTACTCGTGAAGGATCCCGTGTGCCATAATAGGCGGTAAAAAAAACCGGCTGTCCGAACCGATGAGGGCCACTCCATGACGAGAAAGCCGACGGAGAGCGAAGAGGAATATTTCGCGCGGGTGGAGTTCGAGCGCAGGAAGAAGGCCGAGGAGGATAACCGCAAAAAGCTTGCGGACGCCGAGAAGAAGCGGCTGAAGGAGCAGCATTTC
>PQAK01000088.1 GCA_003105225.1 Deltaproteobacteria bacterium
AGATCTGGAAGAACGGCCGCCACATCGATCCGGCCGGATTTCTCGCCAGGAGGTGAATATGTTCGGAACCGGTTCCCGGAAGCTGGAGACGATCGTCGGAGACGGCACGCTCATCGAAGGAAAAGTGAGCGTGAAAGGTACGATCCGCGTGGACGGAATCGTGGAGGGGGATGTCCAGGCCGACTGGGTGGTCGTCGGAGAAACCGGGAGGATCCGCGGGAACACGCACGCCCGCGGCATGGTCGTCGGGGGAACGGTCGAGGGGAACATCGAGGCGACGGAGATCGTGGAGTTGAAGGGAAAAGCCGCGATGGCCGGCGAGATCCACGCGCCGAAGCTGGGAATCTCCGAGGGGGCGGTCTTCAACGGGCGATCCAGGATGCAGGGCGAGTCGGAATCCGCGGAGACCCCGGAGGGGAACGTCAGGCCGCTGATCCCCACGAAGTCCGGGGCGTGAACCTTTAACCGGCCGTTCCTGCGTGGCGAGCCTGCCGCTGTCCATCGCGGCATCCGGATTGACGACCACGTGGTGACCCACCTTTACGTGGCTCGGGGCATGCTCGGTATACGCGAGACCATCGGGGGGAACATCGGGGAGCCGGGAACGGTCCGGCTTTCTCCCTTGCGCGGTCCGTCCTGACCGCGTTTCGGCACCGGGTCCACTTATTTGCGGCGGCCCGAGTTTCGTCAAAACGTCAATGATATGCTGGTTTTATGATTCTTGAAATGCATTGCCATACGGCAGAGCATTCCAGTTGCAGCCATGCGAGTGCAGCCGATATCGCGCAGAGAAACTTCGATCTCGGCCTGCGCGGCACCGTGTTCACGGATCATCATTACCTTTGGCCGCCGGAGGAGATCGGGGAATTAAGGCGCAAGCTCCAAGTGCCCGACTATTATTCGATCCTGTCCGGCCAGGAGGTGACCACCCCGGAACTGGGGGATGTCCTTGTCTACGGTGCGGATATTTCGATCGAAAAAGGCACGCGCCTCGCCAGCATCCGGGATCGATTTCCCGATGCGGCAATCGTCTGGGCCCATCCCTACCGGAACAACAATATCCCGAACCGCGACCATTTGTTCCATTCCTTCATCGACGGCAACGAAATCTTCAGCTCGAATCATACATTGGCCGAAAGCAACCGGGCGCTCCGTGACTGGCACCAACTCAAGTTCACCGCGATCGCCGGAACCGATACCCACGCTTTAAGCTACACCGGACTCTATCCCACGATTTTCGATCATCCCGTCGCAACGGTAAAAGAATTGGCCCTCGAAATCAGGGCGGGCCGCTGCCGCCCCTTTTTCAAGGAAATCCCCAGGGCGGGCTCCAGCGCCACCCAGGTGACGGAAATCACCGTGGGAACCGGCAGGCACGGCGACGTCCGCGAGAGATACGTCATCAAGAAACACAGGGATCTCTCCGCGTGGCGCCACGCCGCGACGCGGTCGCTCGTCATGGAGGAAATCCGCCGTCACGGATTTGAGGGCGGGAGATTTCGTGTCCCCAAGCCGCTCGGTGACGACCAGGAGAGTCTGACGATTTTCGAGGAGGGGATCCGGGGGAAGACCCTTTTCGACGCGCTGGTCGAGTCCGACCCGCGGGAAGCCAGGAACCATCTCGAAATGGCGGCGGAGTGGCTGGCTCGRCTTCACAACCGCAGGCTGCAGATCGTCCCGCCCGAAGCGTTCTTCCTGGATGAGAAGCGCCGTCTCAAGTTGTATCTCTCGGCCTTTTACCGGAACGATCATCGCCTCACCCGGAAGGCGCAGGAGATCATGGATATGGTCGTCGAGTTCGAAACGATCTATTACGGCAGAGACCCCGAGAGGCTGGTACAGGGACATGGAGATTTCCATCCCAAGAATATTTTCATCGGACAGGATTCCGACGATCCCGCCTCCCGGTTCCTTGCCGCCATCGATTTCGGCAGTTCCTATACGATGCCGCCCGCCTTCGACGTGGGAACGTTTCTTGCCCAGTTCCGGAACCAGTTTTACGAGAGGCATGAGGTCCACAACAAAGTATCCGAAGAGATCTTCATCCGGAAATACCTGAATGAGGCGCACGGGTTGGATAACGATTTCCTCCGGCAGGTCGAAGTCTTCCGCGCCCGCACGAGCCTCAGCATCAGCTACTATCTCATCAAGCTCAAACTGGGAGAGAGCGATAACCTGTGGAGGGTGCTGGTGGAAGCGGAGCATCATCTGGCCCGCATTCTCAGTTGACCATGCGACGCGGCTGAAGGTTCGACCGATGCGGAAACCCTCCCCTTTTCCCGAAGGCATGAAGCTGAAGGGCTTGCACCGGGTATACAGGACCTTCGTCCCCCATCTGAGAAAGCACAGGCGACGGTTCGTCCTGACCTACCTTGCCCTTTTCGCCGCCATGCTCATGAATGTGCTCAAGCCCTGGCCCCTCAAGATCATCCTCGACTACATCATTCTGGATAAAGCCATGCCGCACCGGCTCGCTTTCGTGGATTCCGTGGCCGGCCATGACAAAACGGTCCTGTTGGCGATCCTCTGCGCGGGCATGGTAGCGATATTCATCCTGGAGGGTCTCTTCACCTTCATCCGCAAGTATTTCATGGAGGCCGCCGGAGAACGCGCGATCAACGATATCCGGAAGGAGGTATTCGGACATCTGCAAACGAGCGAACTGGGGATGGATCGACCGGGCGATCTCGTGGTTCGCCTGACTTCCGATATCGACTCCATGAAACTTCTGCTGACCCAGCATGTCCAGACGCTGGTGAATTATTTTTTCACATTTTCCGCTGTCTGCATCACCATGTTCTGGATGGATTGGCGGCTTACCCTGCTGGCGCTGTCGGTGGCCCCTCCCCTGTATCTCGTATCGATTCATTTTTCGGCCAAGGTTGCCGATCTGACCCGGGAAAAAAGGGCCAGGGAGAGTGAAGTCGCCTCCCTTGTGCAGGAGAGCGTGACCTCGAAGGAGGTGGTGAAGGCCTTTGCCCTGGAAGAGCAGGAAAAGAGGCGATTCGCCCAAGAGAGCGAAGAGAGCCTGGATGCGGCCCTGGAAAAGGCGAGGATCAGCAAAGGATTTGGACGAACGGTGGAGGGGATCATCGCCATCGGAACGGCCCTGGTGGTGTATCTGGGAGCGACAAGGACCCTCGCAGGCGCCATTACCCCGGGTGTTCTCATCGTCTTCGTTTCGTATCTCCGGGATCTCTACAAGCCGGTGGGAGGGCTGTCGGAATTGTGGATCGATTTCGGCGGCGCGCTCGTGTGCGGCGAGAGGGTTGCGGAAACCCTGGAGTCCAAAATCACGGTGACGGACGCGCCTGACGCGATCGATGCTCCTCCTTTCAGGGGCGAGGTCCGTTTCGAAGACGTGACCTTCGGGTATGATCCCGGCGAGACTGTATTACAATCCCTTTCCTTCAATGCAAGGCCCGGAGAGAGGATCGCCTTGATCGGGTCCAGCGGCAGCGGGAAAACCACGATCGTGAACCTTCTTCTCCGATTCCATGACCCGTGGGAAGGACGGATCCTGATCGATGGCCAGGACATTCGCCGCTATACGCTGAAATCCCTCCGCGAGCAGATCAGCGTGGTGCTCCAGGATCCGCTGCTGTTTCACAGGACGATTCGCGAAAATATCGCGTACGGCAAGCCGGAAGCGGGCTTTGAAGAGACCCTGGATGCGGCGAGGGCGGCGCAGGCACATGAATTCATCGTGAGGCTTTCCGATGGGTACGATACGGTTCTCCAGGACGGAGGGGCCAATCTCTCGGGCGGGCAGAGGCAACGGATCGCATTGGCCCGGGCGATCTTGAAAAACGCCCCGATCCTTGTTCTCGATGAGCCGGTGACCGGCATGGATGCGGCAACGGAGGCAAGGCTGAAGGATACGCTGGACCGGCATAGGAAAGGCAAGACGAGTTTCACGATTGCGCATCGGATTTCCACCATCATGAGGGCGGATCTCATCCTGATGATCGGAGAGGGACAGGTCGTAGAGCAGGGAACGCATGAACAGCTATTAGGCAGGAACGACCGGTACCGTCAACTCTACGATCTCCAAAAGGCCGAACCCGGCGTTCCTTGATCGACGGGTCCCGGCACGGAGGCCCCGCCGGCGGGCCGGCGGGGCTCCTGCGCACCCGGCTAATTGCTTTTATGCGACCTGACGATCAGGTCATTCTTGACGGACTTGACCCCCTCGACCCCCTTGGCGATTTCGGCCGCCCGGGTGATCTGCTCGGGACCGTCGACGAATCCGCTCAACTGGACAATTCCCTCGAACGTCTCGACCTTTATCTGGAGCGCCTTGACCCCCGGGTCCTCAACCAGCGCAGCCTTGACCTTGGCCGTAATGGCCTTGTCATCGAGGTACTGACCGGGGCTTCGCTTGACGGGTTCAGCCGCGTAGGCGGCAAAGGCCGCGAGCAACGCGACGACCACAGCGGCCATTGCATAGCGGTGTGCCCTCATCATAGGGTGCCTCCTTTTCCGCCGAAGGGTCCGGCAAACCCGGCCCTAGGCGTGCACGATGTTGCAGCGGATGGTTTTTACTCCCAACGATGCCTTTTGGGGGAAATCCGCTGAAGACTGTGCGTCTCAACGCTACGATGCACGGACAACGGAGATCGTTTCCGCACCCGGCGGCGATCCGTTCCGCCGCGGGGACACCGCACGGCCGGTATTGGGTGACCGGGCAGGCCATCCCCGGAAATCGGTTCGCAATGGCCAGGCAGGAACCGATTATGGTATCCTTCCGCCGATGATGCGACGGCTGATACTTGTCTCCCTTTGCATGATCCTTCCCGCCGGATGCGTCCAAAAAGAACCTCTGCCGGCGAAGCAGGAATCCCTGGTGATCGGGCTCGTTCCCGAGCAGAACATTTTCCGTCAACTCGAGCGTTACGAGCCCCTGGCGCAATATCTCTCCGGGAAAACCGGCGCGAAGATGACGCTGAAAATCCTTCCACGTTACGGGACCATCATCGATAATTTCAAGGCGCAGCAGCTGGACGGCGCCTTCTTCGGAAGTTTCTCCTACGCGCTGGCGCACGCGAGATTCGGGGTGGAAGTCCTCGCACGGCCGATGGGGCTCGATAACACCTCGACGTATCACGGAATGATTTTCGTCAGGAAGGACAGCGGCATCAAGACCGCGCGGGACATGAAAGGCAAACGGTTCGCGTTCGTGGCCAAGGCAACCACCGCGGGCTACCTTCTTCCGCTGGAATATTTCCATCACTCGGGCATTTCGAATTACAAGGAATACCTGAAAGAGGCCTATTTCAGCGGGAGCCATGAGAATGCCATCTACGACGTCCTCGACTATAAAGCCGATATCGGAGCGGCCAAGAATACGGTATTCCACCGGCTTGCGAAGGACGATCCCCGAATCTTGAAGCATCTCGTCGTCCTGGAGAGGTCCCCCGAGGTGCCGGAGAACGCCCTCGCCTTGCGGAAGGATATCCGGGAATCGTTGCGGAACCGGCTGAGGGAGGAGCTCCTGGACATGCACCGGGATCCGGAAGGGCAAAAGGTGCTGGAGCGGTTCGGCGCGCGGAGGTTCATCGAAACCCGGAACACGGATTACGACGTAGTCGTGCAGTACGCGGAACACCTGCGCCTGAACCTGGCAACTTACGATTATAAAAACGATTGATGAAATGAACGATTGCCACTAAAAAAATACCACGTCCCTACTTACATATTCGCCATTACCCCTGGAGCCGTAGGCGATCATGAGCAAACGAGCCATCGATTTGGCCGAGCGCTTCAAGACCTTCAACGACGAAGTAATCGAATTCGTAACGAACTGCTCCGATGAGAGTTGGAACAAAGTATGCCCGGGAGAACGATGGTCGGTAGGTGTTGTCGTTCGGCACATTGCCGCAAGTCACTACGGCGCGTTAGGCTTGGCGAAGATGATGGCCACAGGGGAGAAATTGCCGGATCTCACCCAGGATGGGATCGATCGGTTGAACCTCAAACATGCCGAAAAACACCGCTACTGCACCCGGGACGAAGTGCTCAAGGCCTTGCGGGAAAACGGCGCATCCGTCGCCGATTACGTGGCCGGGCTCAGTGACACCGACTTGGAACGCTCCGGCCATATCGCTGCGGCAGGAGGCGACATGACCACCGAACAGCTCATCCTGATTATCATCCTTCGCGCCGGCGGCGAACATTTCGCCAACGCAAAAGCCGCTATCGGCGCATAGACGCCGTACCGGTCATCCTCTTGCTCCCGTCCTGACCATTTCGTTCTTCTCTCCCGAGGGCAGGAAGTCGATGGGGTACAGGATGGTCACCTTCTGCACGCCTTCTTTCGGGCCGAAGTTGAACCTTTTGATGCGTTCCACAATCCTGGCGACCAGTTCGGGCGACGCCAGGTCGGTGGATTCCACGTTGCACATGGACACCGCGCCGCTTGCCTCGATGCTGATGCGCATCAATATCTTCCCGCGCAGCGCAGGATCCTTGCGCAATTCCGTGTTGTAGATCCGATACAGCGATGCTTTATACCGGTCGAACACGATCTGGATTTCCTCGTCGGTTCTGCCCGCGGCAACTCCATCGCTCAGGGGCCTCGACGATTCCTCCAAATTTGCTATCGTACTTGTCGCCCGGCCGATCCCGATGCCCGAACCGCTGCCCCCGCCGCTGCCGCCGGTGCCGGAGCCGCTGCCGATACCGTGGCCGCCGAGCCGACCGCCATTGCCGTATCCGACGTTGCGGCTGACCCCGGCATTGCCGATACCGCCGCTGGAGCCGCCCACGCCCTGCATGGCCACCAGCGAGCGCTGCGCCACCGCCAGTCCCTTCACCCGCGGGTTTTCATTGCTCAGACGGGCCTCGGTGCCGAGCTTCGCAACGAGAGTTTCGTTCATCATGTCCTTCAAGGCCTCTTTAAACTTCAGAACACCCGCCGGTTCGGCTTTTTCCTGMACTGCCGGCGCCCCGCCGCCGCCGGCCAGCTCCGGCGGTTTTTCCGGTTCCTGATGCGCCGGCTGGGGTTTGGGTTCTTTCTTCGCCTGTTCGATGCCCTCCCGGGCCTGTTTCGGCTCCCGCTTCCGCACATTTACGGGCTTGGGCGGTTCCTTTTTCAGTAAAGAGACCAGGCGTTCCGGAACGACAACCAGGGGCGGAGGGTGCAGAACCGGGAGTTTGATCAGAGCGATCGAAGTGGTGAGGAAGAAACATAGCAAAAGCGCTACGGAAACATATCGGCGGAATCGTTTTTCGCTCTCCGTCTCCCTGGTCCAGGGCATGATCATTTCGCGATACGGTACGGACGAAATTTCCCGCTCGATGACGTACTCTTCCTGGCGCCTTTCTTCGCGGCCATGTGCACTGCGAACTTCATCATCCAGGAAATCGAGTTCATCCAGGCATTGGTTCATTTGCTGCCGGAGAGATGCCTGTTGTTCCAGGACCCCGCTGATCTCCCCCTCGAAGATCGCAAGCCGGCTCCTCGCCTGTTCCATATACCCGGCGATCTTCGGGGCCTCCGAAATTTCTCCCCAAAAGAGTTCACCCGATTTCAGTTCTTTCAGCTTGTCGAGCGCATTGCAGGCGTCTCGCAAGGCATCGAACCGCTGCCTGTCGGCGGAAAAAGTTTCCAGCTCCGCCCCTACGGATCGCAACTCGCTTTCCAGACCGTCATAGGTTTGCCGGGCTTGCTCGATCCGTCGGTTCAGCTGCTCTAATTCCTCTGCCAACATGGAGGTATTCACGGCAGCCTCGCTAAATTTTTTCGGTCTTCTGGACGACGGCAAGGGATATTCTTCCGTACCCAGAAGCCGTGCAGGTTGACATTAATTTTTTCAGCACCTTGAACGGAATCGTTTTATCGGCAAGGAGAGTGATTTCCTTGCTTGCGGGAGCCGTCATGCCGCTCTCCTGTTCCAGCTCCTTCAGCCGCTCCGTTACTTGAGCAACCATCCCGATCCTGTCCTCATAAAGTTCGGAAGTGCTGACCACGGGTGCCCCCTGTATCATTACCGCTTCGGGGCTGACGACAATGGCCAGCGTTTCCCTTGGCCTGGTCTCGACGACGGAACCGGGAAGCTCGATCCTCTGCTCCGGCAATTCCCCGTTGAATGAATGAAACAGCAGGAAAAGCACCAGGACGGTAAGGATGTCCATCATCGGTATCAGGTTCAGGCCCAGGCCTTCGCCTTTTCTGTTGTTGCGCCCCATCCGTTTCATTCGCCTGGATTCGCTCATGGCGCGTCTCCTATGGATACCTTCGGAAAGAGAACGATTTTTTTCATCTCTTCGCTCCCTTCCTCACGCACGTCAGACATTCGTATCGCATCCATGATCTGGATCAGATAATCGTACGGGATATCCGGTTCCACCAATACCGTCGCGTCTTCCTTCTCCGGGTATCGGGCTTTCAATCGAGTCAGCATTTTGGACAGCATTTCAAGATCGTATTTATCGTCTTTTTTCGGAATTGCCGCTTCCACGGACGATCCGTTGGCAATTTCCAGCCCTGCTTTACGCACAATCACCTCGATGCTGAAATTCGGCGTGTTTACAGCGGAAC
>PQAK01000089.1 GCA_003105225.1 Deltaproteobacteria bacterium
TCCTGCCAGGGCACCCGGAAGATCGTCTGCCGCTCCGGCTCGCAGATCCGCTCGATGATCTTCGCCTCGGCGAAGTCGGGGTACTTGACCAGGACCGGCCCGAGCGACTCGAGCACCTCCTTGACCGCCTGGTGGAACTCGACCTCCCCCGGGTTGCGCTTGATGACGTCCTGGAAGATCGCTTCGAGTCTCTCCGTCAGTGCCATGATCTTTCCTCCCTTTTTCCGGCATGGAAGCGATGGATCGGCGCCGCCTGCGGGGCGGCCCGTGAACCGACTGTACCGCTTCCGATGCGCCGGTCAAGACAAACCGTTCAAATCGGGTATAATCGGGTATTCCGTCTCGACGGGGGAATCATGGACCATCGCCTGGACAACCGGCTGGCGGGCGTCTCCCCTCCCGCATGGCCCGGGATCCTCGCGAGGATCTCCGAGATCGACGAGTTCAAGGGGTGGTGGCGGGGCCGGCATTCCCCGCCCCCGTCCTACCTGGGGGGACTGCGGAAAAAATCCGTCGCCCTTTCGGCTGCGGCCTCCCTCGGAGTCGGCTGGACCGGGCTCCCCCGCCCGGTGGGAGACACGGCCTCCGGCCTTCCGCCCGCCTTGTCCGAGAGGCTTCGACGGGCCTCCGCCGCCCGTTACGCGCACCTGGTGAACGCGGTGTTCGACGGGCCCGGGAAGATCCCGCTTTCCCGGGAGACGATCCTCGGCTTCCACGCCGAGCTGATGCGGTACGCCCCCGGCGACCCCGCTCTCCGCGGCGCCTGGCGGTCCCTTCACGACCGTTCCGAGTACCTGCCGCGGCACACCGCCGAGTCGATCGCGCTGCGGCCCGCCGCCCCCGAATCGATCCCGTCGGCGATGGACGCGCTGCTGCGGTGGACCACCACCCGCCTCGACTCCGGCGGGGCCCACCCCCTGCTGGTGACGGCCTGCTTCCTTCTCGAGTTCCTCGCGATCCGGCCGTTCGCCTCCGGTAACGGCCGGACGAGCCGGCTGCTGACCCAGCTGCTCCTGCTGCGGGGGGGGTACGGCTACCTTCCCTATGCGTCGCTCGACAAGGTCATCGCGGAGCGGAAGGTGGAGTACTACCTTGCCCTGCGGAAAAGCCAGTCGTCGCTTCACCTGCCGCGGCCGGACATGGGGCCGTGGTTCCTGGCATTCCTCGAGGCGCTGCGCCTCCAGGCGAGGGAGCTGCGGCAGGCGCTTGCGCCACTGCCGGCGGAAAGCAGACTGTCGGGGAAACAGGAAGGCGCGCTGGCGCTGTTCGGACGCCACCGGGAGATCACCAACCGGCTCGTGTCGGCGGAGCTCGGCATCCCCCGGGAGACCGCGAAGCAGGTCCTGAACCGCCTGGTCGCCCTCCACCTGGTCTCCCGCGCCGGCGCGGGGCGGGCCGTCCGCTACCGGAAGGCGGAACCGGCGTAGGCGGCCGCCGAACAACGGCGGAGCCGGCGACGCTACGCGAAGTAGCAGACGGCGCGCTGCTTGAGGGAGTCGGCGTTGAGGTGGAGCTTCCGCCCCCCGGGGCCGGCAGGCAGGTCGACGACGCGCACCACGCCGGACCATCCGGCCTCCTCCGGAAGCAGATCGGCGAGGCGGTTTTCGGACTTGAGGAGGAACGCCTCGTTCAGATAGCTCCCCTTCCCCTTCGGATAAACCGCCAGGTAGAGCATGTTCGTCTCGACCAGGTCGTTGAAGAAGTGCGTCCCCAGGGAGACGTTCGGGATGACGTTGTTGCCCATGGCGACGATTTCGCAGAGCACGGAGACCGTGGCGATCTCCGCGAACGAGACGGGAACGCCCAGCGAAGGCATCTTGGTCCCCCATCGTCCCGGCCCGAGCAGCAGCACGGTCCTGCGCTTTCCCTTCTCCTCCAGGCGGGTGAGCTTCCCGATCAGGCGCGCCACCGAGTGGCGCTCCCCGATCGGCATCTGCCCGTAGGCGGACGGAACGACGCAGATCAGGCGGTCGATCACCGCGTGCGAGCTCTGGCCGATGATCGGGCCGCGGGACTCGATGACCAGGTCCTTCTTCGGGATCGCCCGCGGGGGGGGCAGGATCCTCCCGCCCTCCTTCACCTGGAGAGGGCGGCACTGGACGAGGTTGATCCGGCAGCTTCCGTCCTCGAGGAAGTTGGCGGTGAACTCGACGTCGACCGGGTAGTCGTAGGCGTCCCGCAGGACGGAAAGCATCTCCCGCAGGTCCGGGACGAACGACGTCGCGGAGAGCAGCCGGTCGAAGGTGAGGACGCAACGGGAAGGACCCGCCGCCGCGCCGCCGGTCCTTCCCCGCCCTCCCGCCGTTTCCGGGCGCGCCGCGAACATGTCGATGGGCAGGTCCGGGCTGGCCCGCACGACGTCGTCGACATTCAGCGAGACGAACCGGTTCGCGGACAGGTCCAGCGCGTCGACGCGCCGCTGGGCGTACTCCACGACTTCTCCGAAATCGGACTCCGGACGCCGCAAGGGGGCGTTGAGCGCCACGAGGCGGGTGTAGTCGTCGTCGTAGCGCTCCACGGCGCGCGTGCCGAGGCCGAACACGATCCGCAGCATGCCGGCCTGGGGCTCGATGTATTCGCTCCAGACGAACGGGTTGTAGGAGAGCCCCACGCCGGCGACCTGCGGGTAGAACAGGTGCCCGTGGACGGCGCCGGATACCCGCTGCACGAGGAGCGCCATCTGCTCGTCCCGGTCGAGGAGCCCCCGGTGGGCCCGGTAGAGCAGCGCCTCCTCGCTCATCGTGCTCGCGTAGACGGTCCGGACGGCCGACAGGAACGCCTCGAGCCGCTCTCCCGGAGATCCCTGGTTCGGGCAGAACACGCTCTCGTACTTTCCCGTGAAGGCGTTGCCGAAGCTGTCCTCGAGGAGGCTGCTCGACCGGACGATGATGGGCGACTGGCCGAAGTACTCCAGCATCGCGAGGAACTGGTCCCGGAGGAACGACGGGAAGCTCCCCGACAGGATCTTCCGGCGCGCCTCCTCCGTCCCCTCGAGGAAGGAGTCCGTGTTCCGCTGGTCGCGCCGCGCCTGCCAGCCGCCGTTGCGGACCAGGTAGGTGTAGAAGACATCCGAGCCGATGTAGAAGGAGTCGTGGGTCTCCATCCGCCCGCGCCAGCGTCCGTCCGTCCTCGCCAGGATGGCGCGCGACAGGAGCATGCCCACGGATTTGCCGCCGATCAGCCCCGTCCCGATCATCCGTTTCCGGATGGCCAGCAGGTCCGAGAGGTCGAAGTAGCGCGCCGCGAGGCCGATCACCCGCTCGTCGCGGCTCACCATCATCCGGAGGAGGCGCGGGAAGATCCCCTCGGCCTCCTCCTTCGGCCGCAGCCCGTTCTTGACCCCCTCCAGGATCTCGCGGGCCTGCAGGAATTTCCGGTCCCAGATGTCGAGGGTCCGGGAGACGGCGTCGACCCGCTGCTCGGTGATCTGCGCCAGCACCTCCGAGAGGACGGCGCTTTCCGTCAACGGGCGGAATTCCCCCGCGTCCCACACGTGGGGCAGGTACATCGTCGGCGAGTACCGCTGGTGGACCTTCAGGGGGTGCACGTACAGGCTTCCGTCGTGCCGGAAGACGTCGATCAGCAGCTGCGTCGTATCCCGGATGGCGGAGACCGCCTCGAACGAGTGGCAGTCCCGGAAGAGGGCGAAGTAGGTGATCGTCTCGAGCTCGTACAGGTACGGGCAGGTGACCATGAAGAAGTTGCCCAGCATCAGGTCGCTGTACCAGTCGGCGGCGAGGTCCGAGAGGCAGTCGAAGACGTAGAAGGCGCCGCGGCCCGCCTCCTCGATCACCTTGTGGATCTGGGCGGTGAACGTCTCGAACCCCACTTCGGGGCGCAGGCGGTGGATCTCCGCGCCGCCGGACGCGCCCACGAGCTCCGGGTGCCGGGCGAACCGGAAGTAGACCAGCCTCTTCCCCTGCCGGAGGGCGTCCTCGCAGAACGGCGCGGCGAACGGAGCGTAGTCATCGACCGAGTCCACCTGCCAGACGATGTTGTCGCCCGGCAGCAGCCCCTGGATCACCCCGTCCAGCCCGGGCAACCCCGTGCTCAAGGATCGCGGGACGGCGTTCATCGGCTTCCCCCTCGGCGGGCATGGCCCTCCCGGGCCTGCGTCCACGGGGTATTTTACCACCGCGGAAGGAAAGCCATGGAGGACGAAAGCGAGACGGGTATAATGGCGGGTAGCGGCCGCGGGAAGCGGCGCACGCCGGACCGCGGGGAGCCATGAAGCCGGTCGACCTGATCCTTCTCCATCCGCCGAGCGTCTATCGCTTCCGCGAACTCCCGATCTTTCACGGGCCGATCAGCGACGTCATCCCCTCCTCGTCCATTTTCGAGAATTACCCGATCGGTTTCCTGACGCTGTCGGAATATCTCAGCCGGCACGGAATGTCCGTGAGGATCGTCAACCTGGCCATGAAGATGCTCCGGGATTTCTCCTTCGACGTGGACGGCTTCCTCGCGAAGCTGCACCCGGCCGCCTTCGGCATCGACCTCCACTGGCTTCCCCACGTGGACGGCGCCTTGAGCCTTGCGGAGGCGATCAAGCGGCTGCATCCCGGCATCCCGGTGATCTTCGGCGGCCTGTCCGCGACCTATTACCGGCAGGAGATCCTGCGCGACTACCCCTTCGTGGATTTCATCGTCTGCGGCGATTCGACCGAGGAACCCCTCCGGCTGCTCATGGAGGCCATCCTGTTCCATGGAGATTACGGGACCGTGCCGAACCTGATGTGGCGCGACGGGGAGGGGAAGGTCACGGAGAACGGCATTTCCTATCGGCCCACCCACCTCGATTACGTGCACTTCGATTATTCCCATCCGGTGAAAATGACCATGAAGTACCATGACCCGTCGGGCTACCTGCCGTTCCGGAACTGGCTGTCCAACCCGGTCATGGCCGTTTTTTCCTGCCGCGGATGTCTCCATGATTGCGTCTCGTGCGGAGGCTCGGCGTCCGCATTCCGCGGGATCTGCAAACGGGAGCGGCCGGCGTTCCGGTCCCCGGAGCTCCTGGCCAAGGACGTCCGGAATATCGCGAGGGTGACCGGGGCGCCGATCATGGTCATCGGCGATCTCCTCCAGGGCGGGAACGGGTATGCCGAGACCTTCCTCCAGGCGATCCGGAGGTACCGGATCCGGAACGAGCTGGCGATCGAATTCTTCCACCCGCCCCCGCCCGACTTCGTCCGGAAAATGGCCGATTCCCTCATCAATTTCAACGTGGAGATCTCGCCCGAGTCCCATGACCCGCGGGTGCGCAAGGCCTTCGGGAAATCGTACGGAAACGACGAGCTGGAGGCGTCGATCGACGCGCTGATCGCC
>PQAK01000090.1 GCA_003105225.1 Deltaproteobacteria bacterium
GCGTCCCTGCTCGCGGGGCCCCGGTTCATCGAGTGCCACCGCCTGGGCCCGTTCGGCGGCCGCGGGACGGACGTGGACGTCGTGCTCGACCTGATGATCCACGACCTCGACCTGATCCTTTCTTTCGTCCGCTCCCCCGTCCGGCGCATCCAGGCGGTCGGCGTTCCCGTGATCTCCCCGAACGTGGACATCGCGAACGCGCGGCTGACCTTCGCCAGCGGATGCGTCGCCAACGTGACGGCCTCCCGGGTGTCCGCGCGCAAGCAGCGCAAGATCCGGATCTTCCAGGAGGACGCCTACGTCTCGATGGATTTCGTGGAGCACACGATCCAGATCTTCCGCCGGACCCGCGCCCGCGGACCGGAGAGCCCGCCGGAAATCACGGGCGAGCTGCTGGAGACGGAAAAGGGGGATTCGCTCCGGGACGAGATCGGCTCCTTCGTGGAGTGCGTCCGGACCGGTTCCGCCCCGCGGGTATCGGGGGTGGAGGGACTCGCGGCGCTGGAAACGGCCTTCCGGATCCTGCGCTGCATGAGGAGAAGTTGAGCCCTGGGACCAAGAGCCTTATCATCCTCTGCGGGGAGCCGTCGGGGGAGGCGTATGCGGCGAGCGTCGCGCGCGCCTTCCGGAGGCGGTACCCCGGCGTCCCGATGGAGGGGATCGGCAGCTCCGCCCTCGAGGCGGAGGGGGTGCGGCTCTTCCGGGACTACGGATCGATCTCCGTCGTGGGGATCCTCGAAGTGGTCCGGCATCTCCCGGCGGTCGTTTCGGCGCTGCGCGACGCGAAGCGGCGCGTCGGGGAGCCCGGCGTGGGAGCGCTGCTCCTCGTCGATTTCCCGGACTTCAATTTCCGGGTCGGCAGGGAGGCGCACCGGAGGGGCGTCCCGGTGATCTATTACGTCCCCCCGCAGCTATGGGCGTGGAGGGGGAAGCGGGCCCGGGAGCTTGCGGCGTTCACGAAGGGCGTCGTGGTCCCGTTCCCGTTCGAGGCGCCGATGCTCCGGGAGAGCGGCGTGAACGTGCGGTTCGCCGGCCATCCGCTGCTCGATGAATTGGCCCCGGTCCTGGACGCCGCGCCCGATCCCGCGCGTTTCGGCATCCCGGGGGGGAAGAGGGTCGTGGGGCTGCTCCCGGGCAGCCGGATCGGCGAGATCCGTGCCCATCTGCCGGTCCTGGTCGCCGCCGCGCGCCGGATCGCGGACGCGTTTCCCGACGTCCATTTCGCGGTGCCGCTGGCGTCCCCCCGGTTTCGCGATATCGTCGCCCGCGGGCTCCTCGGCACGGGGCTCCCGGTCGCGGTGGTCGAGGCCGGCCGCCACCTCCTGTTCCGCGGCATGGTCACGGCCGCCTCCGCGTCGGGCACGGCGACGTTGGAGCTTGCGCTCCTGGGCGTCCCGCCGGTGATCGTGTACCGCACCTCGGCGCTCACCTACTGGATCGGGAAACGGATGGCGACGGTGTCCTCCATCGGGCTGCCGAACCTGGTTGCGGGAGAGCCGTTCCTGCCCGAGCTGCTCCAGGCGGAGTTCCGGCCGGAGAGGGTCGCCGGGGAGATCTGCGCCCTGTTGGCGGACCCGGCGCGGCGGGATGCGCTTGCCGCCCGGTGCCGGTCCCTGCGGGCGGCGCTTTCGGGGCCCGGTCCTTCGGAGGCCGTCGTCGACATGCTGGCGGCGCAAGGGGGGGGAGCATGGGGATGACGATCTACCGCAGGATGCTCGAGTACGTCCGTCCGTACACGGGGCGGTTGATCCTCGCGATGGCGTTCATGGTGGGCGTATCCGCCTTCCACGGCTCGATCGCTTTCCTCGTCAAGCCCGCCCTGGACGACATCTTCATCAAGAAGGACGCCTCGCGGCTGGCGCTGATCCCCCTGCTGGTGCTCGGCGTGTATCTCGTGAAGGCCGTGTTCGAGTTCTCCCAGGCGTACCTGATGAGCGGCGTCGGCCAGCGGGTGATCCGGGACATCCGCGAACGGCTCTACCGGCACCTGCAGTCGCTGTCGCTGTCCTTCTACATGAAACATTCCACCGGCGTCCTCATGTCCCGGGTGCTGAACGACGTGGCGCTCATGCAGGGGGCGGTCACGGAAGCGGTCACCGGCCTCATCAAGGATTTCTTCACGGGGATCTTCCTGATCGGCGTGGTCTTCTACCGGGACTGGCGGCTGGCGCTCGTCGCCCTGGTGGCGTTCCCGCTGGCCTTCTGGCCGATCGCGAAATTCGGCAGGAAGATGCGGAAGACCAGCATCAAGACCCAGGAGGTGACGGGGGGCCTCACGGCCCACCTCCAGGAGACGATCAGCGGGGCGAAGCTCGTCAAGGCCTTCGGCGCGGAAGAGTACGAGGTGGACCGCTTCGCGGCGCGGAACGCCAACCTGTTCCGGCTCAACATGAAGATCGTGAAGGTGCAGGCGCTCACCTCGCCGCTGTCGGAGACGTTCGCCGGGATCGGCGCGGCGGCCGTGATCTTCTACGGCGGCTACAGCGTCGTGAACGGGCAGAGCACCCCGGGAAATTTCTTCTCCTTCATGACGGCGCTCTTCATGCTGTACGAGCCGGTCAAGCGCCTCTCCCGCGTCAACAACGTCATCCAGCAGGGGATCGCCGCCGCGTCGCGGGTATTCGAGGTGATGGACACGCTGCCCGAGGTGGAGGAAAAGCGAGGCGCCAGGGCGCTTCCGCCCGTGCGCCGGGAGATCGAGTTCGACCGCGTGGATTTCCGCTATCACGGGGACGGCGACTACATCCTGAAGGACATCGCGCTCCGGGTGCCCGTGGGCACCATGGTGGCCGTCGTGGGGTCCAGCGGCGCGGGCAAGACGACGCTCGTCGACCTGCTGCCCCGGTTCTACGATCCCCAGAACGGCGCGATCCGGATCGACGGGACCGACCTGCGGGACGTGTCGCTGGCGTCGCTGCGCGCGCAGATCGGGGTCGTGAGCCAGCACACGATCCTTTTCAACGACACGGTCCGGGCGAACATCGCCTACGGCATGCCGGACGCCCCCCTGCCGAGGATCGAGGAGGCCGCGCGGCGGGCGAACGCCCACGGGTTCATATCGAAGCTCCGGGAGGGGTACGACACCGTGGTGGGCGAGCAGGGCTTGAAGCTCTCCGGCGGGGAGCGGCAGCGGCTGGCGATCGCCCGTGCCCTGCTCAAGGACGCCCCGATCCTCATCCTGGACGAGGCGACCTCCGCCCTCGACACCGAGTCCGAGAGCGTCGTCCAGGAAGCGCTCGATACGCTCATGCGGGGACGCACCACCTTCGTCATCGCCCACCGGCTCTCCACGGTCAGGAACGCGCACACGATCCTCGTGGTGGAGGAGGGCAGGATCGTGGAGAGAGGGACCCACGAGGAATTGCTCTCGGGGGACACCCGGTACCGCTCGTTCTACCTGAAACAGTTCGAGGAGCGGAAGTCCGGGGCCGCGACCGGCGCCGGGCAGGACTGAACGTTTCATGAGAGCGTTCCTTCCCCGCACGGGGGCGCACCTCCTCTACAACCTCGCGTTGGGAAGCGCGCTCGTGCTGGCCGCCCCCGCGTGGGGGCCGTGGGTCCTGGCGTCCCGCAAGCGGAGGAAGAACTTTTTCGACCGGCTCGGGATGCGGATGGACCGCGTGCCGCCCCCTTCCGGGAAGGAGAGGATCTGGATCCACGCGGTCTCGGTCGGAGAGACCCTTTCCGCCGCGCCGCTGGTCCGCCTCCTCCGCAGGCGCCTTCCCGAAACGGAGATCCTGTTTTCCACGGTGACGCTCACCGGGCGGGAAACGGCGGACAAGGTCCTGGGCGAGGAGACGGACGCCCGCTTCTATTTCCCGTTCGACCTTCCCTCGATCTCCCGGAAGTTCATCGACCGGCTCCGTCCCGACGTCGTCGTGATCCTGGAGACCGAGATCTGGCCGAACTTCCTCGCCGAATGCGCCGGACGGAAGATTCCCGCGGTGCTTCTCAACGGGAGGGTCTCGGAGCGCTCCCTCGGGGGGTACGCGCGGCTGCGGTTCCTGTTTTCGAGGGCGCTGTGCTGCTTCACCGCGATCGCGGCGCAGACGGAAGAGGACGCAAGGCGGTTCCTTTCCATCGGGGCCCCGCCGGGGTCGGTGGCGGTGACCGGCAACATGAAGTTCGACGTGGCCCTCCCCGCGCAGGACCTGTCTCCCCTGTACTCCCTTCTCATGAAGGAAAAGGAGCGCGGCACGGCCTGGTTCGTGGCGGGATCGACCCACGAGGGGGAAGAAGAGGCCGTGCTGCGCGCGTTCGCGAAGGCGCGGGGGCGGAACGGGTCGATCAAGCTGGTGCTGGCTCCGCGGCATCCCGAACGGTTTGCCGCCGTCGGGGAGCTGTGCGTCCGGGCAGGGTGGGAGACGGTCCGGAAGACCGGCGTGGACCCCGGACGCGGCGATCCGCTTCCTCCCGTGGTCCTGCTCGACACGGTGGGGGAGCTCCTGTCGGCCTATGCGGCCGCCGATCTCGCGTTCGTCGGTGGCAGCCTCGTTCCGAAGGGAGGGCACAACATCCTGGAGCCGGCCCTCTTCGGCGTTCCCACGCTGGTCGGCCCCCACATGGAAAATTTCCGGGAGATCTCCGAGATCTTCCGGGACGCGCAGGCCATCGCGCAGGTGGCGGACGGCGCAGGGCTCGCCTCGCTGGCCGAAAGTTGGGCAAGGGATCCTTCCGTCGTCGCGGGGACCGGGCGGCGGGCGAGGGAGCTGCTGGCCGCCTTCCGGGGTGCCACGGGGCGAAACGCCGGGATCGTGGAGCGCGAGCTTTCGCGGAGGCGGAGGGAGCGGGAGTGATCGGACCGTTCGCGGCGGGCCGGAGATGGCTGTACCGCCGGGGGATCCTGCGCGCGGAAGCCCTGCCGCGTCCCGTGATCAGCGTCGGGAACCTGTCGGTCGGCGGCTCGGGGAAGACCCCTCACGTCCAGTTCCTCGCTTCCTGGCTTGCCGGTCTGGGCGCCCGGCCTGCCGTCCTCTCCCGCGGCTACGGGAGGAAAAGCCGCGGCGTCGTGTGGGTGTCGCACGGCGATGGGCCGCTGGTGACCGCGGACGTCGGCGGCGACGAGCCGGTTCTCCTGGCGTCCCTTCTTCCGGGAGTCCCCGTGCTCGCGGGGGAGGTTCGCGCGGATGCCGGCAGGGAATGCCTGAAACGCCACGATGTGGACGTATTCCTGCTGGACGACGGATTCCAGCACCTCCGCCTTTTTCGCGATGCGGATCTGCTGCTCGTCGATGCCGGGCGGGGACTGGGGAATCGCCGCACCCTTCCGCTCGGCCCCTTGAGGGAGCCGGCGGGCAGCGCCCGGTTCGCCGACGCGATGATCCTCACCAAGTGCGCCGGCCTGGCGCAGGCCAGGGAGGCGGCCGCCTCGATCCCGTTTCCCCCGGGCCGGCTCCGG
The DNA here is from genome assembly GCA_003105225.1 of Deltaproteobacteria bacterium. GTDB lineage: Bacteria > Desulfobacterota > Deferrimicrobia > Deferrimicrobiales > Deferrimicrobiaceae > FEB-35. The sequence continues at coordinate 5,399 of PQAK01000090.1, forward strand.
GCATTCTCCCGCCTGTCGCCGCGCTCCCTGGTGGACCGGTGCGGGAAGGAATCGTCCCTTCCCGCGGGAACCGTGGAGGTGGCGGCCTTTTGCGGCCTGGCACGCAACGGGCAGTTTTCCGAAACGCTCGCCGATGCGGGATTCTCCGTCCGGGTCTTCCTTGCGTACGGCGATCACCACCGGTACCGCCCGAAGGACATCGAGGAGATCGCGGCGGCGGCGAACGGACTGCCCGTGCTGACCACGGAAAAGGACCTCGTGCGGCTTCCCGCATCCCTCCCTTTCGACGTCAAGGCGCTGCGGGTGGGCGTTTCGTTCATCGACGGGTGGCAGGAGCTGTCCCGCTACCTGCTGGATCGGATCCGATGGGGCGGGCCGCGATGAAGGAGAAGCTGCTTCGGCTGGCGCTCCAGGCATTCGTGGCGATCCCGCTCGGAGTTCGCGCCGCGCTCTTCGAGGCCGTCATGCTGGCGGTGTGGGCGCTCGACGGGAAACACCGGAAGATCGGACGGATCAACTTGCGGATCGCCTTCCCGGAAATGCCGGAGCGGGAGATGTCGCGGATCGTCCGGCGCTGCTACGTCCGGATGGGGACCGCCGCCGCCGAGTTCGTCCACATCCCGAAGATGGACGCCCGGTACATCGCGGAACATTTCCGGATCGAGGGGGCGGAGCACATCGAAAAAGCGACCCGGGAGCGGGGGATCGCCCCCCTGGCGATGACCGGCCACTTCGGCAACTGGGAGCTCCTCTCCCACGTGTACGGTGCGGTCGTAGCGCCCGTGGCGTTCATCGTCCGGCCGCTGAAAAGCGGGGCCCTGGACCGGATCGTGACCGAACGGAGGGAATGGGCGGGCAACCGGGTGATCCGCAAGGAAGACTCCGCCAAGCTCGTGATGCGCGAGCTGCGCGCGAAGACGATGGTGGGGATCCTGGTCGACCAGAACGTGGACGTGCACAAGGGGGTGCTCGTCGATTTCTTCACGCGGAAGGCCTACACCTCCTTCGGCATCGCAAGGCTGGCGCTTGCGCTGCGGACGACCGTCCATCCGGCGTTCATCTTCCGGGACCCGGTGCGGAAGTTCCACCATACGCTTCGATTCGGCCCCCCGGTCCCGATGGACCCGGAGGCGCCGCGGGAGGAAGAGGTCGTGCGCCTGACCCGAAGGTGCAACGAAGAGCTGGAGAAGGCGATCCGGGAGGATCCCGCCCAATGGCTCTGGTTCCACCGCCGATGGAAGACGAGGCCGCCGGGAGAGCCCGACATCTACGCGGAGGCGCGGTGAAGGGGATCGTTTTCCTGGACCGGGACGGGACGCTGATCGAGGAAACGGGGTATCTTTCCGACCCGTCCCTTCTGCGGGAGATCCCTCATGCGGCGGAGGCTTTGCGCCGTCTGTCGCGGGAGGGGTACGCGCTCGCGGTGGTGTCGAACCAGGCGGGGGTCGCCAAGGGGAAGTTTCGGGAAGACCAGATGGAAGCGGTCCACCGGACGTTCATCGGATATTTCCGCGACCGGGGCGTGGAGTTTGCCGCCGTGGAGTATTGCCTCCATCACCCGGAGGGGGTGGTGGAGCGCTATCGCACGGTGTGCGGGTGCAGGAAACCGGCCGCCGGGATGGCCGAGAAAATCCTGCAAAGGCTCGAGATATCGGCCGGGCACAGAATTTGGATGGTAGGTGATAAAATGTCGGATATATTGATGGGAAAGCGGTTGCGGGCGGAAACGATCCTGGTCGCGACGGGGTACGGCGAGCAGGAACGGTTGGCGGGCGAGCGCAGGGGAGAGCGTCCCGACAGGTACCTTCCCAGCATCCGGGAGGCAGCGGAGTGGATAGTGTCCGGGGGGAAAGCCGAATGAGCCGGAAATACGCCCGCAGCGCGTATTTCGCAGACGGCTGCATTTTATTGGTCCTGCTGGCATGGATCCTCGCGGGCAGCGGATGCTTGTCCAGGGAAGCCCGGATCCCGCCCTCTCCGCCGGTAACCGTGAGAGCGTGGGAGCCTCCCGCTTCCGTCGGACCGCAGGAAACCGCCGCCCCCCCGGCGACGGAGACACCGGCGGCCGATGAAGCGCCGGCCGCGAAGGCGGCACCGGCAGCTGAGGAACCGCCTGCGGCGAAGGAACCGCCCGCAGCCGGGGAAGCGCCGCCGGCAGCTCCTGCAGAAGGCGCGCAGCAGGCGGCCGGGGAGCCCCCGGCAGCCGGTCCCGAAGCGGCCGAACCGGCAGCGCCCGTCCCCCCGAAGGAACCCCCCTCTTCCCACATGGCGGAATCCCGGGAGCCGGAGCGGCACGCGACGGAACCCCCGGCAGGGGTGCCGAAATCCGCCGCTCCGCACGCCCCCGGCCAGGCCGCAGCCCCGAAACATTCCCTCCAGGCGCTATCCGGCGGTGAGCCCGCGTGGGCCGCGGGGAAAGAGGTGCTGGTCTACCGCATCGGGTTCCTGGGAATGACGGTCGGCTACGCCCGGTTCACGTACATGGGCAAGGCGACGCTGCGCGGGAAGGAAGTCTATCGGCTGAACGTCCAGGCGTGGACGACGGGGCTTTTGACGCTGATCTACAAGGGAGACACCATCGACTACTACCTCGACGCAAGGACGCTCGCCCCGCTGCAGCAGGAATTCACCAACAGGGGGCAGCAGCGGGACGACGTAGCGGTCTACGACCAGGAGACCGGCAGGATCGTCTACCGGTACAAGGATACGGGAGAAATCCGCAAGCAGGTCGAGGCGATCCCGAACGTGTACGACCCGGTCTCGGTCGCCTACTATTTCCGGGCGCGGGACCTGGGGGCGGCGGAGCGGCCCCGCCAGGTATACGCCGGCCGCAAGCTGTGGCAGATCTCCTCCCGGCTGGTGGGGCACGAAACGATCGACACGTACGGGGGGCCGGTGGACACCGTCGTGATCCAGCCGGTCATCAAGCGGGAGGGGAAGGTCGAGAACAAGGGGGACCTGCGGATGTGGATGTCGAACGATGCCCGCCACGTCCCCGTGCGCCTGTACGCGAAGTTCAAGAAGATCAAGGAATGGACGCTGGTCGCCGAGCTTCTGCCGCCGCGGGAAGGGAGCTGAATCCGCCATGGACGAAGAACTGCTCGAGATCCTGGCATGCCCGAAGTGCAAAGGGGAGCTGCAACTGTCCGTCGACGAGACCGAGCTGCGGTGCGGGAAGTGCCGCTTGAGCTACCGCATCGACGATGGGATCCCCATCCTCCTGATCGAGGAGGCGTCTCCCATTGAATGACGGAGACTTCGCCGCGCGCGCCTTCGGATACATGGAAAGGTTTCCGTCCTGCAGGTTGCTCGTGGTGGGGGACCTCATGCTGGACGAATACGTCTGGGGGAACGTGCGGCGGATCTCCCCCGAGGCGCCGGTCCCCGTCGTCGCGGTGACGCGGGACACCCGGGTCCTGGGAGGGGCGGGAAACGTCGCGGTCAACATCTCCGCGCTCGGCGCGAAGGTCGCGGTGGCGGGGCTGATCGGAGGGGACCCTTCCGGGCGGGCGATCCTGCGGATGCTGAAGGGGCGCCGCATCGGCGTCGCCGGCGTCGTCACGGACAGGAACCGCCCGACGACGACCAAGACGCGGGTGATCGCCCACAGCCAGCAGGTGGTCCGCGTCGACCGGGAGAAGAAGGAGCCGCCGGACGCGCGCGCCGGCGACGCCTTGAGGAAATGCGTGCGCGCCGCCGCGGGGGAGGTCGACGGCGTGGTCCTGTCCGACTACCGGAAGGGAGCGCTCTCCCGCGCGCTGGTCGAGGACGTCGTGCTCGCCGCGAAGCGAAGCGGCGCATTCGTGGTCGCGGACCCGAAGGAGTCCGACTTCTCCTTCTACCGCGGCTGCACGGTCATCACCCCCAACAAATCCGAGACGGAAGCGGCCCTCGGGGGCAGGGAACTGGCCGATGACGTCGGGATCATGGAGGGGGGAAAGGCCCTTTTGCGCAAAAGCGGCGCGAAGGCGATCCTGATCACGCGGGGGGAAGAGGGGATGAGCCTGATCGAACGCGGGCGCAAGGCCTTCTTCCACATCCCGGCCCAGGCCCGGCAGGTCTTCGACGTGACCGGAGCGGGAGACACGGTGATCGGGACGCTCGCCGTGGGAATGGGCGCGGGAGCGCCCCTGCGGGACGCGGCCCTGCTCTCCAACATCGCGGCGGGCGTCGTCGTCGGGGAGGTCGGCACCGTTCCGATCACGATCGAAAAGCTGGCGGGCGCCCTGCGCCTCCGGAAAGCGATCCACCCTTCGGGATGAGCGTTCGAAAGGTTCCTCCGCCCGCCAGGCTGCTGGTCTCGGCGATCTACCGGGAGGAGGCGCGTTTCGAGGAGGTTTTGGCCAGGCTCCCGGAAAGGTGGGGTCCGGTGGAGCGGACCGGCGGCCCGTTCCCCTTCGACCGGACCGATTACTACGAGAGGGAGATGGGCGCGCCGCTGTACCGGCGCTTCGCGGTGATGGAGCGGCTGGTGGCGCGCGATACGCTTCCCGAGGCGAAGCTCGCCTCGGAGGCGCTGGAACGGGAGCTCTCCGGGAACGGCATGCGCACGGTGAACCTCGATCCCGGTCTTTTGACGGAGGAGAACTTCCTGCTTTCCACCGGGAAGAATTACAGCCACCGGGTCTACCTCCGGGACGGCGTGTTCGCCGACCTGACGTTGGTCTACCGGCAGGGGGAGTACCGGGCGCTGCCCTGGACCTACCCCGACCTGGCCTCCCCGGCGATCCGGGCGTTTCTTGCGGAAGTGAGGGGGGAGCTGATGGAATGCAGGAAAAAGGAGAGGGGGAAATCCCGATGTGGATGAGCATGACGGGGTTCGGGCGGGGGGAGGCCCACCTGGAAGACGTCGCCGTTACGGCCGACATCCGCTCGATCAACCACCGGTTCCTCGATATCCACGTCCGATGCCCGTCCAAGTTCCTTCCCTGGGAGCCCCGGATCCGGGGCCTGGTGCGGCGGACGCTGTCCCGCGGCAAGGTGGACGTCTTCCTGAACGTGCGGGAGTGGGGAAAGACCGGCACGATCGTCCGGGTGAACCGTCCCCTCCTGGCATCCTTCCTCCGGGAGACCGCCCTCGTCCGCGAGGAAACCGGCCTGCCGCTCGAATTGACCTTCCGGGACCTGTTGGGGGTGCCGGACCTGTTCGTCTTTTCCCCGGAAGGCGAGGACCCGGCCGAGGAGCTCTGGGGGATCGCCGAGGCGGCCATGCAAAACGCGCTCTCCATGCTGCAGGCTTCACGCCGGGAAGAGGGGCAGAGGCTGCGTCAGTATATAGGAGACGCGGTTGCCGGACTGGCCCGGATGGCCGGGGAGATGGAGTCGTTAGCCAAGGAAAACAAGGAGTTTGCGGTGGCAAGGTTCAAGGAAAGGATACAGTCGATCTCCGGAGAGGCGGGCGTCGATCCGGTCCGGCTGCACCAGGAGGCGTCCTACCTGGTCGACAAGCTCGACATCACGGAGGAGTGCGACCGGCTGAAATCCCACCTCGCGGGGCTTTCGAACCTGCTGGACGACGCGGGGGAATCCGTCGGCAAGCGGTTCGATTTCCTGGTCCAGGAGGTCTTCCGGGAGCTCAACACCGCCTCCAACAAGTCCGCGCATGCAAGGATATCGTCGACGGCGGTGGCGGCCAAGACCGAGCTCGAAAAGATCCGGGAACAGATCCAGAACGTGGAGTAGGGGATGGCGCTGGGCGACGTATTCGTGATATCGGCCCCGTCGGGGTCGGGCAAGACCACCATCTGCCGGAGGCTCATCGAAACGGTGGAAGGGCTGGAGCTCTCCATCTCCTACACGACCCGCCGGAAGAAACCCGGCGAGGCCGACGGGAAGGATTATTTCTTTATCGATGAAGTTGAATTTGATAAAATGTTAAATTCGAAGGAATTTTTAGAGCACGCCTCGGTCTACGGGAACCGGTACGGCACTTCGCGGGAACGGGTACGCGGGATCGTGGCCCGCGGAGTGGACGCCGTGCTGGAAATCGACATCCAGGGGGGGCGGAAGGTAAAGGAAAGGCTCCCCGGGGCCGTGCTCGTGGGCATCTACCCGCCCGATTGGGAGTCCTTGAGGCGGCGGCTGTCCGGGAGAGGGCGGGACAGCCGGGAAGAAATGGAAACGCGGCTCGAGGCGGCGGGCAGGGAAATGCGGGAGCTCCTTGCCTACGACTTCCTCGTGGTCAACGACGACCTGGATGCGGCGGTCGCGCAGGTGGAATGGATCGTGCGGGCGCACCGGCTCCGTCGGGAGCGCGCCCGCGAGCGGGTGGAACGGATTCTCGAGCGGTAGGAGAGGGGAACCATGGCAAGAGTGACGGTAGAGGATTGTCTGCGCCGCGTCGGCAGCCATTTCGAGCTGACCGTTGTGGCGGCCAAGCGTGCCAAGCAGCTCCTGGGAGGGGTGGGCGCGTCGATCGACACGTCCACGCGGAGGGACAAACCCACCGTGGTGGCGCTCCGGGAGATCGCACAGGGGACGGTGCGGGTCAAACACTGATCCCGGAGCGTTTCATGCTCCGCCTGAACGACATCGTCGATCGGGTCCAGGCAACCAGGCCTGCAGCCGACATCGAGCTGATCCACAAGGCCTACGTCTTCACGGCGAAGGTGCATCACGGGCAGCTGCGCAAGTCCGGGGAGCCGTACCTCATCCATCCGCTGAACGTCGCCTACCTGCTCGCCGACTGGAACCTCGACGAGGAGACGGTGGCCACCGGCCTGCTCCACGACACGGTGGAGGACACGGTGGCGACCGCCGCGGAGGTCAAGGAGCTGTTCGGGGACACCGTGTCCCAGATGGTGGACGGCGTCACCAAGATCAGCCGCGTCGTGATCGCCGACGTCGCCGACCAGAAGGCCGAGTCCCTCCGGAAGATGATCCTTGCGATGGGGAAGGACCTCCGGGTCGTCCTCGTAAAGCTCGCCGACCGCCTTCACAACATGCGCACGATCGCCCACCTCCCCCGGGACAAGCAGGTTTCGGTCGCCCGGGAGACCCAGGAGATCTACATCCCCATCGCCAGCCGCCTGGGGATGTCCCGCGTCAAGATGGAGCTCGAGGACCTGTGCTTCGAGGTGCTCCATCCCGCGGACTACCGGGAGCTCGTCCGGCTGACCGACGAGAGGAAGCGCGACCGGGAGAGCCACATCCGCGGGGTCGTCGAGCTGCTGGAACGGAAGCTGAAGGAAGCGGGCGTCGAGGCGACGGTCACCGGCCGGTCGAAGCACACCGCGGGCGTCTTCCAGAAGATGGCCCGCCAGGGGATCGACTTCGACCACGTCTACGATTTCATCGGGTTCCGCATCATCGCCAAGACGGTACGGGATTGCTACGAGGCGCTGGGGATCGTGCACAGCCTGTGGAAGCCGGTCCCGGGACGGTTCAAGGACTACGTGGCGATGCCGAAGCCGAACCTCTACCAGTCGCTGCACACCACGGTGTTCGGGCCGAACGCGGAGCTGATGGAGGTCCAGATCCGGACCGAGGAGATGCACCGGCTCGCGGAGGAAGGCATCGCGGCCCACTGGAAGTACAAGGAAGGCCGCGTCGGCGCGGCCAACGACGAGCGCTACTTCCAGTGGCTGCGGCAGCTCCTCGAATGGCAGCAGGAGATCCACGACCCGCAGGAGTTCATGGAGAACCTGAAGATCGACCTCTATCCGGGCCAGGTCTTCGTGTTCACGCCCAAGGGCGACGTCATGAACCTCCCCGCGGGCGCGACGCCGGTGGACTTCGCCTACGCGATCCACAC
>PQAK01000091.1:0-362 GCA_003105225.1 Deltaproteobacteria bacterium
ACGACGTGATGAACAAGCAGCGGACCGTCATCTACGACCTGCGCAAGGAGGTGCTCGCGGGGGAGGACCTGCGGGACATGGTGATGGAGATGACGGGGGAAGTCGCCGAGGACCTGGCCCATCGGTTCTCCGACGCCCGGGAGTACCCGGAGCAGTGGGACCTTCCGGCCCTGCGGGACGCGGTGGTCGCGCAGTTCGGATACCGGCTCGACCTGCCGCAGGAGGAGGTCCCGAAGCTGCAGCAGGACTCCCTGGCGGTCCGCGTCCGGGAGGGGGCGGAGGCGGCCTACGCGAGGAAGGAGGAGGAGTACGGCGCGGACGCGATGCGCTACCTCGAGCGGATGTTCCTGCTCTCCACGATC
>PQAK01000091.1:445-4563 GCA_003105225.1 Deltaproteobacteria bacterium
CGGGGGTACGCCCAGAAGGACCCGCTGAAGGAGTACCAGCGCGAGGGATTCGACATGTTCTCCGACCTCGTGTTCCGGATCAAGGAGGAGACGCTGAAGCGGCTCTTCCACGTGAAGGTGCAGCGGGAAGAGGAGGGCAAGGCCGCGCCCCCGTTGCCCGTCGCGCCCCGGAAGGTCAACCTTTCCCGCGGCGACATCTCCCGCGCCGGCCAGACGACGCAGCGGCACGCGAAAAAGAAGGTCGGCCGCAACGACCCCTGCCCGTGCGGGTCGGGCAGGAAGTACAAGAAATGCTGCGGCGCGGAGGCGTAAGGGAGTGAAGCCTGCGGGAACGGTGGCAATCCCGGGATTCCGGGGCTCCGGGACGGCGTGCGGGATCAAGAAGGCCGGGAAGGCCGACCTGGCCCTCGTCGTGAGCGACCTTCCGTGCGTGTCCGACGTCGTGTTCACGCGGAACCGGGTGGCCGCCGCGCCCGTCGCCTGGGGGAAGGGGCTGCGGAGCCGCGCCGCCCTGCGCGGCGTGATCGCCAACAGCGGGAACGCGAATGCCTGCACGGGGAAGGAGGGGCTCTCCGCCGTGCGGCGGACATCGGATGCGGCATGCGCCGCCCTCGGACTTCCGGCGGGATCCCTGCTGGTCTCCTCGACGGGAGTGATCGGCGTCCCCCTCCCTGCGGAAAAAATCGAGGCGGCGCTTCCGGGGCTGGTGGCGTCCCTCTCCGCCCGCGGGATCGCCCGCGCGGGCGACGCGATCCTCACGACCGACGCCTATCCCAAGCGCGGGGTCCGGAGGGTCGGCGTCCGCGGGGGGACCGTCACCCTCGGCGGGATCGCGAAGGGGGCCGGGATGATCGCCCCGAACATGGGGACGATGCTCGCCTACGCGTTCACCGACGCGCCGGTGCGCCCCGCCGACCTTCGCCGGGCGTTCCGGGAGGCGGTGGACCCGTCGTTCAACCGGATCGTGGTGGACGGCGACACGAGCACCAACGACACCGCCGCCCTCTTCGCCAACGGCGCCTGCGGCCTGCCCCCCCTCGAGGGGAGGGACCTGGCGGCATTTTCGGAGGCGCTGCAGTCCCTGCTGCTCGACCTGGCCCTCCTGATCGTGCGCGACGGGGAGGGGGCGTCGCGGGTCGTGAGGATCGCCGTTACCGGGGCCGCAAGCGGAGCCGAGGCCGAAACCGCGGCGCGCGCGGTGGCCACGTCGCCGCTGGTGAAGACCGCCGTGTTCGGGGCCGACCCCAACTGGGGCCGGGTCGTCGCCGCCGTCGGGCGGTCGGGGGTCCGCGTCGACCCGGACCGGATCGAGCTGTCGTTCGCCGGGGAGACGGTTCTCCGGCGGGGATTGCGGATCGACCGGGCCGCCGAACGGCGCGCCGCCCCGAAGATCCGCAAGGAGACCTACGCGATCGACGTCGACCTGGGGCTGGGGAAGGGGAGCCACTACCTCTACTTCTCGGACCTGACCCACGACTATATAAGAATCAACGCTGGATATCGAACCTAGCGGCATGGTATATATAGCCGGTTAGGCAATCATCCCCCACGGGCGGGACTCTCCCCGGGGTGCCGCGGCGTTGGCGCGCCGCGGTGGATGGGGAGGGGCGGAACGCCCGGAGGATCAACCCCGAACGCGAGGAGGAAGGGAAGGCATGGCAAACGGACAAGGTTCGGTCATCACGATGAAGCAGCTGCTGGAGGCCGGGGTGCACTTCGGCCACCAGACCAAGCGGTGGAACCCGAAGATGAAGCGGTACATCTTCACCGCCCGCAACGGGATCTACATCATCGACCTGCAGCAGACGGTGAAGATGTTCCGCGCCGCCTACGACGTGGTGAAGGACATGGCGGCGGAGGGGAAGACGGTCCTCTTCGTCGGCACGAAGAAGCAGGCGCAGGAGGCCGTCGAGGAGGAGGCCCGGCGCGCCGGCACCCCGTACGTGAACCAGCGCTGGCTGGGCGGGATGCTCACCAACTTCCAGACGATCCGCAAGAGCCTCGACCGGCTCCAGCGCCTGAAGGAGATGGGCACCGACGGCACCGCCGAACGGCTCCCGAAAAAGGAAGTGCTGAAGCTCGACAAGGAACGTCTCCGGATGGAGAAGGTCCTCGGGGGCATCCAGGAACTCCGGCGCGTGCCGGACGCCCTCTTCGTCGTCGACCCCTCCCGCGAACAGATCGCGATCCTCGAGGCGCGGCGCCTGGGGATCCCCATCGTCGCCATCGTCGACACCAACTGCGACCCCGACCTCATCGACTACGTGATCCCCGGGAACGACGACGCCATCCGGGCGATCAAGCTGTTCCTCTCCAAGATGGCCGACGCGATCGTCGAGGGCAAGGCGGCCTACGCCGAGAAGACGGCTTCCGAAGGGGACAAGGAGACGGTGGCCCAGGAGGTCACGATGGCGCTGATCTCCACGGAAGAGGAACAGGCGGAGGCGCCCCCGGCGGCGCCCGTCGCGGCCGAGGAGTAGGCGCACCGGCCGCCGCCGTCCGGCCCCGGGGCCCGCAACGCCTCCGGCGCGCGATATCGACACTCGATCAGGAGAGAACAGGATGCAGATCACCTCGGAGATGGTACGCGAACTCCGCGACAAGACCGGCGCGGGGATGATGGATTGCAAGAGGGCGCTCGCGGAGGCGGACGGACTCATGGAGCAGGCGATCGACAACCTCCGGAAGAAGGGCCTTGCCGCCGCCGCGAAGAAGGCCTCCCGCATCGCGTCGGAAGGAACGGTGGCCGCCTCCGTGGGCAGCGGCGCGGGTGCCTTGGTGGAGGTCAACTGCGAGACGGACTTCGTCGCCAAGACCGAGGATTTCCAGGGGTTCGTCCGCGAGGTGGCCGCCCTGGTGCACGCCCGGGCGCCGCGGGACCTGGAATCCGCCCTTCTCCTCCCCGCCGGGGGCGGGACGCTTTCCGACAAACTGACCGAGCGGGTGGCGAAGATCGGCGAGAAGATCTCTTTCCGGCGGTTCGCCCGGTTCGCGCTTCCGGCCGGGGTCCGGGGCGCGGTCGTCCCCTACATCCACGCGGGCGGCAAGATCGGGGTTCTCATCGAGCTGCACGGGGCGGGGGAAGACCGTCCGGAGTTCGCCGCGCTCGGGAAGGACCTCGCGATGCAGGTCGCGGCGGCCAATCCCTCCTATGTCTCGCGGGAGAACGTCCCGGCCGACGTGATCGCCCGGGAGACGGCCATCTACCGCGAGCAGGCGCTTGCCGCCGGCAAGCCGGAGAAGATCCTCGACAAGATCGCCGACGGGAAGCTCGAGAAGTATTACGGGGATTTCTGCCTCGTCGAGCAGGCGTTCATCAAGGACCCCGACCGGAAGGTGAAGGACCTCCTGAAAGCGATGGCCGCGGCCGTCGGCGCGGACGTGCGCGTGGCGGGATTCGCCCGCTTCCAGGTCGGGGAGGGGATGGAGAAACGTTCCGACGACCTTGCCGCCGAAGTGGCCCGGCAGCTCGGCAAGGGCGGATCGCTGTAGGAATCGAACCTGCCCCGGAGGGGCCGTGGCGAAGCCGTCGTACCGCAGGATCCTGCTGAAGCTGTCGGGGGAGGCCCTGATGGGGAAGCAGGCGTACGGGATCGACCCGGAGGTCCTGGCGACCCTCTCCGCGGAGATCCGGCAGGTCGCGGATCTCGGGGTCCAGGTGGCGCTCGTCGTCGGCGGGGGGAACATCTTCCGGGGGATCCGGACCCACCGCGACTTCGGCATCGACCGCGCCTCCGCCGACTACATGGGGATGCTGGCGACGGTCATCAACAGCCTCGCCCTGCAGGAGCGCCTCGAGCGCGACGGCGTCGCGACCCGGGTCCTCTCCGCCATCGAGATGCGCGCCATCGCCGAGCCGTACATCCGGCGGCGCGCCCTGCGGCACCTGGAAAAGGGGCGGGTGGTCATCTTCGCGGCCGGGACCGGGAACCCGTACTTCACGACGGACACGGCGGCGGCGCTGCGGGCGATGGAGATCAACGCCGACGCCATCCTCAAGGCCACCAAGGTCGACGGCGTGTACGACCGCGACCCGATGGTCGACCCGAAGGCGAAGAAGTTCGCGCGCCTGACCTACATCGACGTCCTGCAGAAGAACCTCAAGGTCATGGACGCCA
>PQAK01000092.1 GCA_003105225.1 Deltaproteobacteria bacterium
AACAACGTGATCGAGACGAACCTCGAAGAACGCCAGAAGGAGGCGGCCCGGGCGGAGGATATCGTGGCCGACGAGGTCCGGAACTTCTTCCGGTGGCTCGAGGCCCAGCAGGTCACGCCGACCATCGTGATGCTCCGGAAGAAGTTCGAGGAGATCAAGAACGCGGAGGTGGCCAAGGCGATCGCGATGCTCGGCGCCGAGGACCCGAAGACGAAGAAGGTGGTGGAATCCATGGCCTCGGCGATCCTGAACAAGGTGCTGCACCCGCCGATCACCGCCCTGAAAAAGGACGTCGACGGGCGCAGCGTCACGGAGCTGGTGGCCACGGTCCGGGAGCTGTTCGACCTTTCGGAGAACGGCGGACAGACGGATGCCGTGCCCGAGGAGCCCAAAGGAAGAGAGGGAGGGAAGATTGGGTAGGAACGGAATCATCCGCCTCGGCAGCCGGGGGAGCAAGCTCGCCCTGTGGCAGGCCGAGTTCGTGAAATTCGAGGTGGAGCGCCGCACCGGCGGGAAGGTGGAGATCGTGAGGATCAAGACCACCGGCGACATGATCCTCGACGTCCCGCTGGCCCGGGTAGGCGGCAAGGGGCTGTTCGTCAAGGAGATCGAGGAGGCGCTGCTCTCCGGGCGCATCGACCTCGCCGTCCACTCGATGAAGGACGTCCCGACGGACCTTCCCGGCGCGCTGGAAATCGTCGCCATCACCCGGCGGGAGGACCCGCGGGATGCGTTCCTCTCCAACAAGGTGAAGCGGTTCGAGGACCTGCCCAGGGGGGCGCGCGTGGGCACCAGCTCGCTGCGCCGGCAGACGCAGCTGCTGGGGCTTCGCCCGGACCTTGTGGTGGTGGACAACCGGGGCAACCTGGACACCCGGATCCGGAAAATGGAAGAGGGAAAATTCGACGCGATCATCCTGGCCGCGGCAGGCCTGCGACGGCTGGGCTGGGAGCAGCGGATCACGCAGGTGCTGCCCGAGGAGATTTCCCTGCCCGCCATCGGCCAGGGTGCGCTGGGGATCGAGATCCGCCGGGACGACGGGGAGACGCGCGAAGCCGTTTCGTTCCTGAACGACCGGGACACCGCGTACGCCGTGCGCGCGGAGCGCGGGTTCCTGAAGCGGCTCGAGGGGGGCTGCCAGGTCCCGATCGCGGCCTACGGGAGGACGGAAGGCGACGCCATCTTCCTCCGGGGGATGGTGGGACGCCCCGACGGGTCGGAAATCGTCCGCGGGGACGCGCGCGGGACCGTCGCGGATCCCGAATCCCTCGGGGTGGAGCTTGCCGGGCAGCTCCTGGACCGGGGGGCGAAAGCGATCCTCGACGATGTCTACCGCGCCGCCGGGAAGTAAGCGGGTTGCGGACGTTGCCGCTGGCGGGGAAACGGATCCTGGTCACCCGGGCCGAAGGGGAGGCCGAGGAGTTCGCCGGCCGGATTCGCAGCCGGGGCGGGATCCCGGTGCTCTTCCCGACCATCCGGCTGGTTCCCCCGGAGGACCCGGGTCCCCTCGACGGGGCGCTTTTGCGCCTGTCTTCCTTCGACTGGATCCTGTTCGCAAGCGCCAACGCGGCGAAATTCTTCTGCCGGCGCGCCGCGGAGAAACGCATCACGGGACCGCCCGCGGGGGTCCGGGTGGCGAGCGTGGGGCCCGGCACGTCCCGCGAGCTGCGTCGGCTGGGGTTTCCGCCCGACCGGACGGCCTCGCGGCACACCGCGGAAGGGCTGGTCGAGGCGTTGGCGGCGGAGGAGATCGCCGGGAAGCGATTCCTGCTGCCGCGCGCCCTGGAGGGTCGCGAGACGCTGCCCTCCGGGATCGCACGGCGGGGGGGGACCGTGGAAACGGTCGCGGTCTACCGGAACGGATTGCCGGAGCGGGACGAGGAGGCGGCGCGGGAGATCGTGGCCGCTCCTCCCGACGTGTGCGCGTTCGCCTCTCCTTCCGCCTTCCGGAACTTCTTCCTCCTGCTGGGAGAAGGTCCGGCGACGGAGGTGCTCACCCGAAGCCGGATCGCGGTGATCGGGGAGGTGACCGCCCGCGCCGTCGCCGCGAGGAAATTCCCGGTGGACATCATGCCCGAAACCTATACGCTGAACGGGATGGTGGAGGCGATCGCCGCCTCCTTCCCTTCCCGGCCGCATGACGGAGGATCCGAAACATGAACTTCCCCGAATACCGCCCGCGGCGCCTGAGGAAAAACGATCTCTTCCGGCGGCTGATCCGGGAGACGCGGCTGTCGGCCGACGACCTGATCTATCCGCTCTTCGCCGCCGCCGGCAAGGGGATCCGCAACGAGGTTCCCTCGATGCCGGGGGTGTTCCAGCTGAGCGTCGAGAACCTCGTCGGTGAAGTGAAGGAAGCCGCTTCGCTGGGGATTCCCGCGGTCCTTCTGTTCGGCATCCCGGAGAAGAAGGACCCCCTGGGGTCGGATGCCTATTCCGACAAGGGGATCGTCCAGACGGCGGTCCGGGCGATCAAGGACGCGGTCCCGGGCCTCATGGTGATCACCGACGTCTGCTTCTGCGAGTACACCGACCACGGCCACTGCGGGATCCTCACCCCGGACGGCGACGTGGACAACGACGCCACCCTTGCCATTCTCGCGGAAAGCGCGCTGAGCCACGCCCGCGCCGGGGCGGACATGGTGGCGCCGTCCGACATGATGGACGGGCGCGTGGGGGCCATCCGCGAGGCGCTCGACAAGGAAGGGTTCGCCGGCACCCCCATCATGTCCTACGCCGCGAAATACGCGTCGGGGTTCTACGGCCCGTTCCGCGA
>PQAK01000093.1 GCA_003105225.1 Deltaproteobacteria bacterium
GGGAAGTGGCATGCCGCGCAGACGGAGGCGTTCGCGGGATCCGTCGTGGAATGGGTGGGTCCCGTCGAAGATCGCCAGGGCTTGGCCGGGTGGGGAGCGTTCACCCCGTGGCAGCTGGAACAGGCGATCCCTGAGCCGCCGCCCGAAAAATTGTTCCCGTGGCAGATCTGGCAGGATGCGAATCCCGAGTTGCCCGGCGCTTTCTTCGCATCCGCGCCATGGGTCGCCGCCAAGGCCCAGCCCGGGACCGTGCCGTGGTGGCATGCCGCGGTAAAGCAGGAGGTCTTGGCGATCCCTCCCGTCAAATCGTCGCCATGGCAGGATTTGCACTGGTCCACGGAGGACACGGCCAAGGCCGGGTGCGTCGTGATGAAGTTCGTCGAGTGGTTCCCGCTGGAATCGACGAGGGCGACGCCCCCCCCGGTGCCGGCGCCGCTGGAGCAGCCGAACACCGTTGCCGCGAGAATCAGCGCCGTCAACAGGCGCAGGGCTCCGAATCTCCTGTTTTCCTTCATCCCGTCCGCTCCTTCCGGTGGCGTGTCCGATTGATCGCATCGATGGATTGCAGCGGCAGAAAAAATAAGGGACCGTGGGGCCACCCTTCCTTCCGGTCCCCAGGAAAAGTACTTTTTGTAGTAGAGTGAAAGGACTTGTATGTCGGGCGGGAGAACGCACGCAACGCCGGATCACGGGGATATACCTTGCCCCGCAAGAAACCCATTCTTCTCCCCCCCCCGATAACTTGTATAGGGGAGGAGATTCAGCAATAATGATGCCGACTCTCAACAAGGATTTCCAACGGATTAGCCGAAGTTTGAAATCGATGGGACCAACGGCTGAAACGAAGTGAAATACAAACGGATTTTTACTCTTTAAAATATGGCTTTCCTTACTCCCTGCAGGTAGACAACAGCGTTGCCGGAGAGGCGGGACGCGGATAAAAAAGAAAATATGGTAAGAATAGAATAACGGAATTACGATTTCGTGTGACCGGGGGAAGCATGAAAAGCCTTCTGTTCCGACTTTCTTTGGCTGCATTGCTGCTCGCATCCGCGGGGACCGGCGCCTTTGCCTTCATGAAGGAGGGATACGGCTCCGGCGAGTGCAAGGACTGCCACAGCCTCACCCGTGAAGAGGCCGGGAAGCTGCTCGCCGGCATCGTCGACAATGTCCTGAACGTCGAGGAGAGCCCGGTGCAGGGACTCTGGGTGGTGGACATCGTGAAGGGAGGAAGGAAGATCCCCATCTACATCGACTATTCGAAGAAATACGTCCTGAGCGGCCAGGTCCTCCATCTCGGCACGAAAGCGGACCTCACCGCCGAGAGGATGAGGAAACTGAACGAGGTCAAAGCCGACTTCTCCCGGATCCCCCTGGAAGACGCGCTCGTGGTGGGGAATCCGTCCGCGAAGCGCAAGGTTGTCGTGTTCAGCGACCCGGACTGCCATTACTGCGCCATGCTCCACGGGGAGCTGAAGACGGTGATCGAAAAAAAGCCGGACGTGGCGTTCTTCGTCAAGCTCTATTCGAGGAACAACGACCCCGCTTCCATGGAGAAGGCGAAATCGATCATCTGCGCGAAGTCCCTGGCGCTGCTGGAGGGCGCCTATGCGGGGAAGCCCCTTCCCCCGGCGGCTTGCAGGACCGACGCACCGGGCCAGACCCTGAAGCTTGCCGGGCAGCTCAACATCCAGGGGACCCCTGCGCTCGTACTGCCGGACGGGCGGGTGATGACCGGTTACCGGAAGGCGGACGCGCTGATGGAGCTTCTTGCGGAATCGGCCCCGTCCGGGGCGGGCGGGGGGAGGAAAGAGGAATCTTCCAGGTAGGAGATCCTCTCACGTCATGTTGGCGGTCGCTTCGGGGGAACCGAAGATCGTCAGGATATGGTCCGTAAGCTCCTCGGGCAGGAACGGCTTTTCGATCACCGCTTCACACCCCTTGTTTTTCAGTTCCTCGACCAGTTCCGCGCTCAGATAACTGGTGATGGCGAAGACCGGGACCGGGATCCCGCTGAGCCGTATGGCATCGATCAGTTCCGATCCGGTCATCTCGGGCATGCGGATATCGGTGACCAGCAGATCGAACGGCTCTTCCGCCGAGCACGCTTCCAGGAACAGCTTCAACGCTTCCTTGCCGTTTTCCGCCACCTTGACCCGGTATCCGGATTTGCGCAGGAAGAGGCTTGCCGTGAAAAGGAACCCCTTTTCATCATCCACGAGCAGGATATATTTCCTGTTTTTGCTCATATGGGCATCTTCGCTTTCCCGGGCATCTCCCCGCAGATGACCGTGTCCTTCCAAGAATGATGCCCATGCTCCAGAAAAATTAAATCTCGTTTGTTTTCAGATGGATACGCGGATGGCATCCAGGCAGGGACTTGCGTCCACGGTGCGACGGGAAATTCGGACCTGCTTCTCGAAACTAAAAATGCCTGGTTTATCAGTGACTTATGGTGGGCAACCGCCGTCCCGGCGGCAAGAATCGTCACACCGGGGTTACCGCCGGCCCGCCGCCCGAAACGGATTGCCGGCTCACTCGCCCATTTCCCTCTTGCCAAGCAGGGTGTCGATCCTCTCGACGATGGCCTCCGGCGGCTGGTCGCCCGGCACCTTCACCCACCGGCCGGTTTTCACGTCGCCCAGGAGAAGCAGCATCGAGTGTTCCTGGAAGTCGGAGGTATACTGCCCCAGCTTGTAGGTCACCCAGTCGATCCTGTCCTTCCTCCCCGTCAGGAAGGTCCACCCCGGCCCCGCCTCCCACCGTTCCGCGTATTTCTTGAGCTCCTCCGGCGTATCGTCCTCCGGGTCGACGCTGATCGATACGAAGTGCACCTTCCGCCCCATCTTTTCGCCCAGCAGGGTTTTCACTTTCGTCAGGTTCGCCATCAGCAGGGGGCAGACGTCCATGCAGCTGGTATAGATGAAGCTGACGACGACCGTCCTGCCTTTCAGGACGTCGGTGTAGAAGCGCACTTCCCTGCCGTCCTGGTCCACGAGCGGAAGGTCGGTGAAGTAGCTTCGCTGCTCTTCCTCGCTCCGCCGCAAGGGGACGCGCCGCGCAGCGGCAAGCTCGTTCACCTTCGCCAACAGGAGCTCCGCCGAGGGGAACCCGTAATACCGCGTCCATTCGCCCTTCCGCGCGTCGCCGACGAGAATCATCGCGGGATGGCGGGTGAAGTCCGCCGTGTACGCGCCGAGGCTTTTGAGCACCGGTGCGATGCTGTCCGTTTTTCCCGTCAGGAAGGTCCAGCCCCGGCGGGCGTGGAACCGTTCCGCATACTCCTTGAGGCGCGGCGGAATGTCGGTCGCGGGATCGACGGTCACCGATACCAGGGAAACTTCCTTCCCCAGGCGCTCCCCCAGCGAATCCTGGAGGTCGGCCATGACGGCGGAAAGGATCGGGCAGACCAGCCCGCAGCTCGTATAGAAGACATCGAGGACGACGATGCGGTCGCCGAGGACGTCGCTGCGGAATTTCACGTTTCCGCCGTCCTGGTCGAGGAGCTCCACGTCGGGGGCCTGGAGGACCACGGGGCGGGCATCCGCCACCGGCGGTTTCTCCCCGCCCGCGGGGGGCTCGGGACTTCCTTCCGGGCGGGCGAACGCAGGGCCCGCGAAAAGCGACGCGGCCAGGAATCCCAGGACGACGATTCTTGCCGGATGCCTCATGCCGTCACCTCCTTCCGCCGGCATGCGCGCGGGGGTTGCGGCGATCCCGCGGACCCCGCGATGCGGCGGCCCCTTTACGAGGAAGGCTTGCCGGCCTTCGCCCCCCGCGCGAGCCTTTTGTTGAGGGCCTGACGGGTGAGGCCGAGAAGGGTGGCGGCGATCCCCTGGTTGTTCTTGGCGCGGCGCAGCGCCTCCGCAACCAGGTATTCCTCCGCCTCGTTCAGCGTGGGAAAACCGCCGGAAAAAACGAACGGGACCTTCCCGCCCTCGGCCGGCGCGGATACCGGATCCGCCGGCGGCGCGTGATCCCCCATCGCTTTCTTGAAACTGTCGAGCGGCAGGATCCCCGACCGGTGCTGCGCCACGGCGTCGAACGCCATCGTCTTCAGCTCGCGGAGGTTCCCCGGGAAGGGATACGTGGAAAGCAGCGTGTACAGCTCGGGCGGCACGGTCGGTTTCTTCTTCTGGAGCGAATTCGCCGCATCCTCCAGAAAATGGTCGGCGAGCAGGACCAGGTCCCCCGCGCGCTCGCGCAATGCGGGAATGTGCACGTGGTGGGTGGAGAGACGATAGTACAGGTCCCGGCGGAACCTTCCCTGCGACACGAGCTCCTTCACGTTGTAATGGGTGGCGCAGACCACCCGCGCTTCGCTCCGCGACGGCGCGTCCGACCCGAGAGGATAGTATTCCTTCTCCTCGATCAGCCGCAGCAGCTTGACCTGGGAGGTTTCCTTCATGTCGCCGATCTCGTCCAGGAACAGCGTGCCGCCGGACGCCTGCGCGACCAGCCCCTCCCGGGCCTGTTCGGCCCCGGTGTAGGCGCCCCGCTTGTGCCCGAACAGCGTGTCCGAAAAGACGGTGTCGTCCAGCCCCGCCACGTTCACGGCGACGAAGGTGCCCTTGCGCCCCGACAGTTCGTGCACCGCCCGGGAGAACAGCTCCTTCCCGACGCCCGTCTCCCCGGTGATCAGCACCGGCTGCCCGGAGGGGGCGATCGCCTCCACGTATTTGAAGATGGACCGCATCTTCGGGCAATCCGTCAGGATCGCCGAAAACGCGTCGGCGTTGACGACCACGGGGGACAGGAGGTGCTGCCGGAGGGAGGAGACCTCATCCTGCAGGCTGCTCATCTCCAGGGCCCGTTTCACGGAGGACACGAACCGTGCGCTTTCGACGGGCTTGACGAGATAGTCGAACGCGCCGGCCTTCATGCAGCTCACCGCGATGTCCACCTCGTTCCTGCCGGTCATGACGATGACGGGGAGGTGCGGATGGTCCCTGCGGATCTCCTCCAGCAGCTTGGTCCCCGGCAGGTGGGGCATGGTGAGGTCCAGAACGATCACGCCGACCTCCGTCACCGCCAGCAGCGGGAGAACCTGGCGGCTGTCGCTTTCGGTCAGGACGGTCGGGATGCCGGCGGAGCGGAGGGTCAGGCTTGCGGAGCGCAGCAATCCCGCCTCGTCGTCGACCAGGAGCACGACGCCGCCCCCCGCGAACGGCCGCTCCGGAATTTCAGCGGTAGAGGGCATCGATCCGGCTTTCGGCTTCCGGAACGTCATCCGACTTTTCCGAGGCAGCCGGCAGCGAGATGCATGCGGTCGTCCCCTTTCCGACCTCGGATTCGAACGTGAGCGTGCCCTTGTGCTCCTTGATGATCGTCTGGGAGATGGAAAGCCCGAGCCCCAGCCCCCCGGATTCGAGCTTGGTGGAAAAAAACGGTTCCGTCAAGCGGGCCAGCGTGCCCGCGTCCATCCCCGTCCCCTCGTCCTTCACGCGGATCTCCACGCTTCCCGTTTTCCGGTTCCACGCGGTGCTCACCTCGATGCCGCGCGCCGGATCCGGGAGCGCCTGGAGCGAGTTGACAATCAGGTTGATCACCACCTGCTCCAGCTCCATCGCCCCTCCCCGCACCCGGGGCAACGGGGTCCCGTACGTGACGCCGAAGCTCCGGGTCCCCTTGGCGATCTCGTGCTGCACGATGGCGATCGCCGTACGGACGACCTCGTTGACATCGATCGGGGCGTCCACCCGGCGCTTGTCCTGCCGCGCGAAATCCTTGAGCGTCCCGACGATCGCCTTGATCCGCAGGGAGGACTCGGAGATGTCCTTCAGCAGCTTCGGCACGATCGTGCGCATTTCCGTGAACGGCACCCCGGCGAGCGCGTACTCGCCGTTCTCCTGATACTCCCTCGCGAGGACCGGCAGGGCATCCTGCCACGCCGACAGGAGCAGGGGGGCGTTGAACATGACCAGGTTGTTCGGGTTGTTCACCTCGTGCGCGACGCCGGAGACGATCGTCCCGAGGGAGGTCATCCGGTTCGCGTGGATCAGCTGCGCCTGCTGGATCTTCGCCTCTTCCTCCATGCGGACCCTGTCGGTGATGTCCCGGAACGTGCAGTAGGAGACGAGGCCCTCCTTGAGGCGGATCGATTTCCCCCGGATGGAGACGATGATCCGGTCCCCGCCCTTCCTGCGGTGAATCCCCTTCTCCAGGGAGAAATTCCTGCCTTCGCAGATGCCGGCGATGCTCCTCTCGAATTCCTCCAGGCCGGCGGGGCCGGCAAACCAGGAGATCCCCTTTTCGACGAGCTCCTCCCGGCTGCATCCGTAAACGGCGGCGACCGCCGGGTTGGCGTCCAGGATCCGCGCGCTCCCCGCGGCAAAGAGAATGATCGGCTCCTCGGTCTGCTCGAACATCTCCCGGAAGCGCTCCTCGCTCTCGCGGAGCTCCTGCTCCGCCCGCTTCCTCTTCGTGATGTCGCGGGCGACTCCCCGCCAGCCCAGGAACGACCCGTCGGGGGCGAAATACGGGGTGCCGCTGACATCCAGGATGACCGTTTCCCCGTCCTTGCGGAGATGGACGTTTTCCATGTGCTCGAACGATTCCCGTCGCTCCCGGATCGGTGCGAAGAGATCCACGACGCGCCGGGACTCCGGCTCCGCCATGAGATCGAAGGGGGTCCTTCCCAGGACCTCCTCCGGGTCGTATCCCAGGATGTCGCGCACCCTGGGGCTCGCGTAGGTGAAGGCCGCGCTCTCATTGATCTCCCACACCCAGTCGTTGATGCTTTCCACCAGGCTCTGGAACTTGGCCTTGCTCTCGCGAAGATCCTCGTCGGCCTTCCGGTGCGCGGTGGTGTCTTCACGGATCCAGAGGTAGTGGGTGATCTCCCCGCTCGAGTCCCGGATGGGGGTCACGGTGATCGACTCCCAGTACGGCACGCCGTTTTTCCGGACGCTCCGGCATTCCTCCTTCCACTCCCCCTGGGTGCAGACCGTGCTGCAGACCGCCTTGCACTGTTCCGGGGACTCGCCGCACAAAGTGGTCGTTCTCGTTCCGACCACCTCCGACGCGGCGTATCCCGTGATCCGGGTGTAGGACGGATTGACGTATTCGATCCGGCTCTCCGTGTCGGTGATCATGATCGCGGAGGGGCTCTGCTCGACGGCGAGGGACAGCTTGCGCACCATCAGGTCCTGCGCCCGCTTGCGCTCCGTGATGTCGATGAACGCCACCACCATCCCGGAGGTTTTCCCCGACCCGTCGTACAGCGGGGCGGAATTGAACGACAGGATCACCCGGTCCCTGTGGGGCGGACGGACCGTGCATTCCATGTCGTAGATGGGCCCATCGCTCTGGAAGACGCCACCGGACGGAGGATCCCCCCCGGGGAGGGGTTTGCCGTTGACATCGGTGATCTCCCACCCGATCTCTTCGTAATTCCTGCCGATGAGTTCGCTCCGCTTCACGCCGAGGATGCCCGACGCGATCAGGTTCCCGTACGAGATGGTCCCCTGCTCGTCCATGAGAAGGATCCCGCAGGGGCTCGTCTCCAGGATCCCCGCCAGGCGCTTCTCGCTCTCCTTGACCGCTTCCTCGGAGCGCCGGATCGTCTTCACGCCGTGGTCGATGAGCCAGTACAGCACCCACGCCATCGAGGAGACGTAGATCGTGTCGCGCACTTTTTCGGGGACGGCGACCAGCTCGCAGAAGTAGAGGACCCACGCCAGACCCAAAAACAGGTATAACGACGTGATCTTGAGGGCGACCCTGTCCCCCTCGAAGAGCCATTTGACGGCGGAAGCGAACGTCTCCGAATACCGTTTCCCGGCCGGCGGCGCGATCACGATTCCTCGCTCTTCATCAGGGTCTGGGGAAAACCACAACTCTTTCCGTGCACTCCGAACGCATGCTTCGCTGGTTTCGATGCAAAATCCTGTACGCTGTTTCCCTTGAAAAGTATTATTTCCTGCCCGATTTTCCCCTGCGGTATATTCTCCCCCGTAGTCATAAAGGATAATTATTACTACCATAAAATGGATGAAATTGTTGTATAAATTTCGGAGCAGGAAGCGCCGATACGGCGTCTAACTTACGCATCCAGATGCCGGATGTCCGGATGCAACGAGTAAAAATCGGGCGGGTGCAGCGGGAAAATGCCGGAACTCATGAGTTCCCTTCAGAATTATCTGCAAACCGGCTCGATCCTCGCCTATGCGGCCGTTTTCGTCGGCGGGCTTCTGGTCAGCTTCACGCCGTGCATCTACCCGGTGATCCCGATCACCGTCGGGTATATCGGGAGCAGGAGCCAGGGATCGCGCGCGCGCGGCTTCCTCCTGAGCCTGGCGTACGTGGTCGGCATGGCGGCCACCTACGCCGTTCTGGGCGGCATCTCGGCCCTGACGGGAAGGGTCTTCGGCGAGGTCGCTGCAAGCCCCGTCTCCAACCTGGTCGTCGGAAACCTGTGCATCCTGCTTGCCCTCTCCCTGTTCGACCTCTACCAGATCCCGATCCCCTCCTTTCTCGCGAGGGCGGGGACGCCCCGCTGGTCGGGCAGCGCGATCGGCGCGGTCGGGGTCGGGATGGCGTCCGGTTTGATCGTCGGGCCCTGCACGGCCCCCGTGCTGGGCGCCCTTCTTTTATTCGTCGGTTCCCGTCATAATATCGCCCTGGGGATGTCGCTCCTGTTCGTCTTCGCCCTGGGAATGGGGTTCCTCCTCCTGCTGCTGGGAACCTTCTCCGGGGTGTTCGTCAACCTGCCGAAATCGGGCAGATGGCTCGTGCTGGTGAAAAGGGGATTCGGCGTCCTGATGATCCTCGCGGGAGAATATTATCTCGTGCAGGCCGGAAAGCTGCTCGTGTAGCCCGCATTTCTCACCAGCGTCCGTAGCGAGGCGGTGGAGACGGGTTTGGATGCAAGGCGCGCGACGTGAGGACGACGAAGGCGTAGTTGACGCTACGTCGAGGAGGCCGAACGAGCGCAACGCAGCAGACAAGCCCGTATCCGCCGCCGCAGTAGGAGGTTGGTGAGAAATGCGGGCTGGGAAAGGATGCGGCATGCGCAGGAAGGCGACCTTTTTAACGGCGGTTCTTCTCATCGCGTCGATGTGGATCGCGTTCGAGGGACGGTCGCAAGGCGGCGGGGAGACCGATTTCACGCTGGAGTCCCCCGCGGGAACCCGCGTGACCCTCGGACAGTTCGCCGGCCGGACGCCCGTGCTGCTCGTATTCTGGGCGACCTGGTGCCCGCACTGCAACGAAGCCGTCCCGGCGATCAACGAGATCCAGTCGAAGCTGTCGGGCCGGCTGCAGGTCCTGGCCATCGATTTCATGGAGAGCGGGGAAAAGGTGAAGGCGTTCATGAAGGCGAAAAACGTATCGTACCCCGTGCTGCTCGACAGGAACGGGAAGGTGGCGCGTCAATACCGCGTCCTGGGAATACCGACCTACGTGGTCCTCGACAAGAACGGCGGAATCGTTTATTCCGGCAACGACCTTCCCCCCTCGCTGGAAAAATACCTCTAGCCCGCCTACTTCGTCCCGCCGGCGGGCGCCGGGAAACCGCCGACGACGACCTGGATCGTGAAGGGAGGAAGCTGGTCCGCCCGGACGTGAAGGGAGGCGCATTCCACCGTGACGATGTACACCCCGGGCGGCGGCGGCGGGAACGTCACCTCGTAGATCCCGTCTCCCTTGTGCCCGGCATGCGCCACGCCCTGCCAGCGCCCGGCGGCCTGGGTGATCCGGACGAGGACATCGCTCAAGGCCGTCCGCGGGGCATCCGCCGCAGGGTCGGTGAGACGGAACCGGACCCGGCCCGTCTCCCCCGCCCGGATCGCGGGAGACTCCATGAGGTACTCCACGCGCAGCGGGTCCGATCGCCTCTTCCCCGATGCGCTCTCGGCAGCCTCCATGCCGAAGCAGTGGATGACGGTGGGAGCGTCCAGGAAAAACGCGACGTCGTACGTCCCACCGGCGGGAATCTTCACCGTGGTCGAGTAGACTCCGGGGGAGCGCTCCTTCAGGCTCCGGTCCACCACCTCGACCGCCTTCAACTCATGGCCGTAATTCCGGAAGCTTCCCATGGGGGCGGTCATCCCCTCCATGTAGTAGTACAGCGAGTTCTCCGCGGAATTCGCCACCACCACGGCCGCCTCTCCGACCGCGCGGGCGATCGTGCCCGCCGTGCCCGCGGCGTCTTCCCTCCCCGGAGCGCGGGTTCCGGCCGAAAACTTCTTCACGTCCGGATTCCCCTCCATTCCGAGCGCCTGCAGGGAGACCATGGTGACCTGCTCGGAGCCCAGGCACCGGAGGTAGGCGAAGGCGTCCGTGAAATGCACCTGGTAGGGGTGCGCCTCCAGGTCGAACACATGGACGACCTTGTTGGTGGAGGCATCCGCGACGAAGGCCTTGCTTCCCGTTCCGCTGAGAACAAACGCATAACGGCCTCCCGGGGCGAACCCGATGGCGGAAAGCCCCGGCGCTGCGGCGATGCGGGCGACCTGCCGGTGGCTGCTCCCGTCCAGCACGGCGATCGTCCCCTCCCTGCCGTCGGCGACGTAAAGGGCCTTCGCGAGAGGCGACCAGGCGAGCGCCGTGGGCGCGGGGCCCGTCGCCACGTCCCGCACCTTCACCAGCGTCCGCGCGTCGATCACCGACACCGTCCCGGCCGCAAGGTTCGTCGCGAAGGCGAAACGCCCGTCGTCGGAGAAGGCGATCTCATGGTGCCCCGCCCCCGTCGGTATCCGCGCCGCCACCTTCCGGTCTTCCGTGTCGATCACGGTCACGCCGCTCTCGCCGGCATTCCCCGCATCGTTGCCCACCCACAGGTATTTCCCGTCGGGCTGGAGTGCCGTGCGGACCGGGCGGACCCCCGCCTCGATGTCCGCCACTACGCGGAACGAATCGGTATCGACCGCGGCGACCTTGCCGGTCCGTGGCATGGAGACGAAAAGCGTCCTTCCGTCCCGGCTCTTGATCCAGTCCTCGCCCGGGGACTGCAGCAGGACCATGGTGTAGAGGTGGGTGATCCCCCGAAGGCCCAGGACGGGGTCGATCACCGAGATCGAGGCGTCCCGGTTCATCACCAGCAGGTAGTAAGAGGTCAGATCGAGCATGGGACGGTAGTTCAACCCCCCGCGGAGAAACTGCTCCACCTTTTCCCTGCAGGTGAGGGGGAGAGCTCCGCCGATTTCCCCCCGCGTCATGTCCATCCAGGCGCCCGGAGAAAGAGAAGGGACGGGACTGCCCGTGGCGGCGTCCCGGATGGAGAACGAAAGTTCCGCGTACTCCCCTTCCTTCGGTACCGGAGCCGAGGCGTCCAGGGGCTTGGCCTTGAAGGTGATCTCCACGCCCTTGGAGACCACCGTTTCCTGGTTCCGGACCTGCTTCGCGGGGGAAGCCCCTTCGGCCGGACCCGGGGACGAGGCCCGAACGGCCGTACACGTCAGGGCCAGGCAGATCGCCAGGATGGGCGGCGCGATGCGGACGAGGGAGCGCATATCGCCGGTCATTGTACCGCGTACGGAATCGTCTGCGTCGCCTCCGCCGGCGAGCTCGACCCGACGCTGCGGGCGTTCACCTGGATCTCCCAGGAGCCCGCCACGCCGTTCCAGGTCCACGATGCGTTCGAGCCGTACGTCTGGGCGACCGACCAGACGGGGCTGCCCGTGGCCCTGCCACGGAACTCGTACTCGTAGCTCCCGCTGCCGCCGGTGGCCGCGCCCGTGAAGGTCACCGCCGTCCCGGGAGTCACCGGGCTGGCAGGGCTGGGAGTAAGGGTCACTGCCGTGGCCGCCGGAGCGGATACGACGAAGGTGATCGTCTGCGTCGCCTCCGCCGGCGAGCTCGACCCGGCGCTGCGGGCGTT
>PQAK01000094.1:0-3234 GCA_003105225.1 Deltaproteobacteria bacterium
CGTGGCGTCGGTGGGCGCCACCCTGTCGGTGATCTCGAGGACTCGCCTCATCGCGGAGGAGACGCTGACGATCTCGCGCGTAACTCCGCTTGCCCGTCTCCGCAGATCCCGAACCTCTTCGGCAAGGCGCTGCCTCTCGATGGCCTTGTCCACGGCCAGCAGGAGCTGGTCCCGGTGGAAAGGCTTCCCTACGAAATCGTAAGCTCCTTCCTTCATCGCTTCGACGGCCGTTTCCACGTTTCCGAATGCGGTGATTACGAGGACGGGGAATTTCGGGGTCTGCTTCTGAATCCGCTTGAGGACTTCGATCCCCGAAATGCCCGGCATCTTGACGTCGGTGATGACCAGGTCGAACTCCGCGGGCGAAAACAAGGAAAGACCTTCCTGCCCGTCGGACGCAGGCGTTACCTCATGACCTGCCTTCCGGAGGTTGAACAGAGCCACTTCCCGGCCCGCCCGGTCGTCGTCGATAAACAGAATTCGTGCGCTCACGCGGCAATTGCACAGCATTTTGGGTGCCAATTACAGAAAACAACGAACACTAATGAGTCCAATAGGTTATGCAGATGCAACCCCACGGGCAGATCCACGGTGGGCCTACTAGCGGAGAATATTGTTCAGGAAGTTGGAGAGTATCCTTCAATCGCCGCGTCTCATCCCATGTCCTGCATGCCGTCTCCTACAGGCATGATGGACGTTCGTGACGTACTGCCGCACCATGCGGTGGGAATAAATGCAGGCCGGCGCGCCCTTCGGATCGGCACGCCGGCCCCCTTCTCGGTTGTTTGACATACGCCCCGCCGGTCACGGGGTGTCTACGCCCACCCGGTAGAGGTTTCCACCGATGTCGATCACGGACGGCCTCAAGCTCGACGGCCCGCTGTACCCCTCGGTAAACGGATGCCCCATATAGTACCTGACATCGACCCCGACATCGCCGATTCCCAATTTCCTCGGTGCCGTCGAGATATCTGTGGACCCCGTCGGCAGCGTCCCGGTTTCGAGGGCCGCCTGGAATTCGAAGGTTCCATACCCGGGCGCCTTCGTTTCCCCTGCGACCGCCACCCCTGCGACGACCATCATCGTTACCGCCACAACCAGCGCCATCAAGAACAGGCTTTTCATTTTCCGACCTCCTTCCATCGTTTATCGGTTTGGTTCGAGTTGGCATCGCTGCCGCCGGAACTGCTTTGCATTTACCTTATTCACAAGCTGTGCCAACGTACTGATACCCAAAAAACCCGTATTACCAGGATGATAAGAAGACACCCGGATGGGGGCGATGCCGGAATCACCTATTTTCTCAATTCGGATGGATACTATTCTTCGAGCGGAAGAATATTCTCGAGAAAAGCGGACTACAGGACAGATGGGGGGGATAACCGCTTACTTCGCCGGCTCGAACTGCGTTACGGTAAACGCGCCATTCACCTTTTCGGCGACGAAGCGGATCTCGTCGCCTTCCTTCAGCCGGTCGAGCATGGCCGGGTCCTTGACTCGGCAGCCGGCTGCGCTGAATTATCGAGGGTTGCGTAGCTGCCGGTTGGAAACCGCACGGCGGCGATCATGGCCACGGCAAGCAGATGGGATCGCACGGTTCCGTCCTCCTGAAGGGTCCTATGGACGGCCTGCGCGTCAGCGGCCGACCCGAATCTTGCCGACCATGCCCGCCTCGAAATGTCCTGGCACCAGGCAGGCAAAGTCGAACGTGCCGGCCTTGGTGAACTGCCAGATCAGCTCGCCGGTCCTGCCGGGTTCGACGATAACCTGGTTGGGATCGGCGTGTTCCATCTCCGGGAATTTCCGCATCAGTTCAGCGTGCTTCTTCAACTCCTTCATGGTGCCCAGCACCATCTCGTGCTTCAGCTTGCCGGTGTTCATGACGACGAACCGGATGGTCTCCCCGCGTTGCACCGTGATGCTGTCCGGCCGGAAGCGCATCGCGTCGTTCATCTCCACCTCGACGGTACGAGTGACCTTGGCGGGATCGCCGGGCTTGCCGAGGGCGGCGGCGTGGCCGTCGGCACGCCGGACTTCCTTCTTCCCGTGATTCGTATCGCCGCGGACCGGCGCCCCAGCGGCAGCGATAAGGCTTACGGCGAGCGCGGATGCGATGATCCATCGATTCATTTGTCGCTCCTTATTAAATTTAAGATGCCGGAAAGGCGCCTTCCCATTCGTAGGCGACGGTGAACATTCCGCCCATCTCGAGGGGGCCGAACGGGCCCTGCCCGGAGATCATCGGCAGCGTGTTGTCGGGCAGCGGCATCTCCATCGCGCCCATGTCCGCCATGCCGCGCTCACCCATCACCATGTAGTCGGGCAGCAGGTTGTTGATCTTTTCGGCTACCCCCCGGTGGTTGACGCCCCCGGGGGGGCATTGCAAGGGAAACGGGTTGGCGCTCACGCCTCGGAGGATTTCGGCGTTTCCCGGCCGACCACCAGGACGGAGATGTTCAGGCGGTGACGCAGCTCGTCGATCGTCGACCCGTAGAGCCAGTCGGAGAACCCCTTGTGGCCGTGGGCGCCGACCACGAGCAGCTCCACGCCGTGCCGGCCGATCATTTCCGGGATCACGCGGATGGGGTCCCCGAAACCCAGCTCCGTCTCGACATCGATGTCGTATTTGCCCAGCGCCTCGGAGTACCTCTTCAACCGCTTGAGGTCTTCCCGGCTCTCGATGTCCCTGGCCTCCCCCCCCAGCGCGCGCGCCCCCGCGCTTTCCACGCAGTGCAGCAGGAGGAGGGGACACCGGGCGGACGACGCCAGCGCGGCTGCCCGGGCAAGCACCTCCGCGTCGGCCGGCCCGAAGTCCAGCGCCGCCGCGATCTTGCGATACGGCCGTGAAGGCTCCCCCACATCCAGTTCGGGTCCGCCGTGGACGTCCGGCCTGCGCTTCCACCCGCGGCGGAACAGGAACGGCTCCGCGAGAACGAAGAGAAGGAGCATTCCCACCGCGAGGGCCGCCGGGAAGGCCACGATCCGGGCGGCGAAGCCTGCGGCGCCTCCCATTTCAAGCCAGCCCGCCACCTCGCCCGCCACGAGCTGGATGTTGAGCGCCGCGATGATCCCCGCCGCGGCCCATGCCAGGACCTTTACCCAGGTGCGGATGACGAAGGCGCCCATGAACACCTTGTCGCTCACCATGTGGATGAGAGGGATGACCGCGAAGGACAGCTGCAGGCTCAAAACCACCTGGCTGAATACCAGCAGCTCCCCCGTAGCGCCCTCCCC
>PQAK01000094.1:3363-9984 GCA_003105225.1 Deltaproteobacteria bacterium
ATCACGATCTGGCCGGCGAGCGTTCCGGTGATCGTCGAGCTTTGGCCGGCGCAGATCAAGGCGAGGGCGAAGAGGAACGGGGCCACCGTCGTCCCCACCAGGGGGGCGAGCAGACGGTGCGCGTCCTGGAGATCGGCCACCTCGAGGTGCCCCGACCGGTGGAAAACCGCCGCGGCCATGACCAGGATGGCGGCGTTGATGAAAAACGCCATGTTGAGCGCGAAGACCGAATCGATCAGGTTGAACTTGAGCGACTGGTGGATCCCCCGCGCCGTCTTGATCACCTTGCGCGACTGGACGAGGGCGGAATGCAGGTACAGGTTGTGGGGCATGACGGTGGCGCCCAGGATGCCGATGGCGAAATAGAGCGCGTCGGCGTCGGGAAGTCCGGGGAGGAACCCCTTGGCGATCCCCGGCAGGTCCGGCCTCGAGATGAAGATCTCGATGAGGAAACAGCCTCCGATGGTCGCCACCAGCACGAGGATGAACGCCTCCATCTTGCGGATCCCCGCATGGTGAAGCAGGAGGATCAGGAAGGTGTCCAGCGCGGTGACCAGCACGCCGTAGAGCAGCGGGATGCCGAACAGGAGCTGGAGCCCGATCGCCGATCCGAGCACCTCGGCCAGGTCGGTCGCCGCGATGGCCACCTCGCAGAGGATCCACAACGCGATGTTGACGGGGGCGGGATAGCGGTCCCGGCAGGCCTGGGCCAGGTCGCGGCCGGAGACAAGCCCGAGCCGCGCCGACAGGCTCTGAAGGAGCACCGCCATCGCGTTGGACATGAGGAGCACCCAGACGAGCGCGTAGCCGTACCGGGATCCGGCGGCGATGTCGGTCGCCCAGTTGCCGGGATCCATGTATCCGACGGAGACCAGGTATGCCGGACCGGCGAAGGCCAGGAGACGGCGGAAGAACCCCCGGGCTTCCGGGATCGCTACGGTCGCGTGGACTTCGGAAAGGGACTTCTCGTTCGCCATCGGGCTATTCCCCCGCGGGAAGGGCCAACGAGAACTCGACCCCTTTGCCGCCCGGAAGGTTTCGCACCGAGAGGACGCCTTCGTTCTGGTCCGCGATGCGGGAACAGATGGAGAGACCCAACCCTGTCCCGCCGTCCTTCGTGGTGAAGAAGGGGTCGAAGATCCGTTCGAGCTGATCCGCAGGGATAGGGGGGCCGGTGTTCGCGACCCGTACGACGAAGATCCGCTTCTCCCCCCCGCGTTCCCGCCCGATCGAAAGGGTAAGCTCCCCTCCTCCCAGGGGCGCCATCGCCTGCAGGCCGTTGATGGCGATGTTCAGCAGGAGCTGGGTGAGCTGATCCGCGTCGCCCAGAACCCTCGGAACCGCCTTTCCCGCGTAGGGGAGGGCAACCGTGTTCACCCCATCCTTGCGGGCCTGGGTCTCCACGAGGGAAACGACGCGGCCCACGACTTCCCGCAGGTCCAGGGGGCGCCGGTCGGCGGGCGCGGGGCGCGCGAAGGTGAGGAATCGCTCGGCCGTCTGCGCCAGCCGGTCGATCTCGCCGATGTGCAGATCGAGCATCCGGCGCTCGGGGGCGTCCGCCGGGACGACGTCCCGCAGGATCTCCGCGGTCCCTTTCATGGCGTGCAGCGGATTCTTGATCTCGTGGGCGATCCCCGCGGTCATCTCCCCCAATGCGCCCAACCGCCCCGCCCGGATGAGCTGCGACTCGATCCGCTGCTGCTCCTCCAACGCCGCCGAGAGCTCCTGCGCCAGCCTCACCTGCTTCTCCCGCTCCCGCCGCTCCCGGTCCACGAGGAGCCCCGCCACCACCGCCACGATGTTGTACAGAAGGATCTCGAGCCCCTTCTCCAGCGCGTCGCCCGGGTCTCGCCCCACGATGCTCAGGAACGCGTGGGGAAAATAGATCAGGGAGGCGAAGGCCGACAGGGAGATCCCGCCCCGCACGCCTTCGGAGAAGGCTGCGAAGAGGATCGGGAGATAATAGAGACGGCGCAGGACATCGTGGACCCAGGCGTGCTGCGCCCCCGTCCGGTAGTGCAGGGTCGTGATGAGGAGACACGGGATCCACGCGGTGAGGACCATCCGGGGCGAGAAGATCGACCGAAGGTCGGAAAGGAGGCCCTCCCGCAAGCTTACGCGGCGCTGCTCAGGCATCTCGGCGGATCCCGTACTTTTCGATTCGATAGACCAGGACGTGCCTCGGGATGCGGAGGAACGCGGCCGCCTGGGTGATGTTGCCGCCTTTAAGGCGCAACGCGCGCTCGATCACTTTCTTCTCCAGGTCCACCAGGGACAGCCCCTCCGGAGGCAGCGGGGGCCACTCGTCTCCGCCTCCCTCGGCCGCACCTCCCGTTTCCGGTACCCGGCCATGGGCCGGAAGGGGGGGAAGGTCCTCCAGGGACACCTCCGTCCCCCCGCAGAGGATCACCATCCTTTCGCAGGCGTTTTTCAGCTCCCGCACGTTTCCCGGCCACGGGCGCGCCTTGATCTCTCCCATCACGCCGGGCGGGACGGCTACCTCCCGGCCAGCGCCGATATCCTGAACGAAGCGCTCCACGAGGGGGGGGATGTCCTCCGGCCTCTCCCGCAGGGGCGGCACCCGGATCTCCACCACGTTCAGGCGGTAATACAGGTCTTCCCGAAAGGTCCCCTCCCGGATCCGCTCGTGAAGGTCCCGGTTGGTCGCAGCCACGACGCGGACATCCACCGGGACGGGTCTATCGGAGCCCACCACATCGACCACGCGCTCCTGGAGAGCGCGGAGCAGCTTGGCCTGGAGGGGCAGGGGGATCTCCCCGATTTCGTCGAGGAAGAGCGTGCCGCGAGCCGCCTGCCGGAACCGGCCCGCGCGGTCGCGCACGGCCCCGGTGAACGCGCCGCGGGCGTGGCCGAACAGCTCGGACTCCAGGAGCTCGCCCGGGATCGCCGCGCAGTTGACCGCCACGAACGGCCCTTCGGCGCGCGGGGACCGCACGTGGATCCTCCGGGCGACCACCTCCTTGCCCGTGCCGCTCTCCCCCGTGATGAGGACGGTCGCTTCGGTCGCGGCCACCCGGTCCGCAACCTCCAGCACCCGCTTCATCGCGGGCGAGACGCTCACGATTTCCCGCTCCACCCCGCTGGCGCGGATCCGGAGGTCGTGCACTTCGACGGCGAGCCGTCGACGCTCGAACGCCTTGCCCACGGAAAGGAGGAGCTGGTCCCGGTGGAACGGCTTCCCGATGAAGTCGTACGCCCCTTCCTTCATCGCCGCCACCGCGGTCTCCACGTTTCCGAAGGCGGTGATGACGAGGACCGGGACGTCGGGTGCCTGCGACCGGATCCGCCGGAGCACGTCGATCCCGGAAATGCCGGGCATCTTGACGTCGGTGACGACGAGGTCGAACTTCTCCGGGGAGAAGGCGGCAAGGCCCTCCCGCCCGTCGGAGGCGGCGGCGACCTCGTACCCCGCCTTGCGCAGGTTGAAAAGAGCCACCTCGCGGCCCGCCTGGTCGTCGTCTATGAAGAGAATCCGCCCTGTCATCGAGAATCCGCCGCGCAGCGTATCTACTTTCAGTTTGCCCGTTCGGGGCCGATTTGTCTTTACGGATTATACCTTTGATGCCGCAGGTCGAACATTTCTCCGCGGTCGCGAGCCCCGGGGGATACCGCGACATCTAAACATTGGGAGGGAGGCGGAGGGAGAGGACATGGAGGCTGTATCCCGGCCGTGCGGCACCGGAAAATCGTCGCCGGAAACGCACCTTGTCCGCACGCGGTCCATCGCCGGGCCGTATCTGGCGGCTGCGATCCTAACCCTTATCGCCGCCTGCGGCGGCGGGGGGGGCGGGAGCGGGCAGGCGACCGTCGTCCCGCCGCCGGTTATCCCCGCCCCCCCGCAGATCGCCCTGGTCCCGAGATACGACAACCTGGCGGCGCCGACGGGGGTGACCCACGCGGGGGACAACACCGGGAAGTTGTACGTCCTGGAGCAGGTCGGGCGGATCCGCCTCATCGATAACGGCACGCTCCTCGCCGCGCCGTTCCTCGACATTTCGGCGCGCGTGGTCTCCGGTGGGGAACAGGGGCTCCTGGGACTCGCCTTCCCGCCGGGACATGCGGCATCGGGGCGCTTTTACGTGAACTACACGAGAATTTCCGACGGGAGCACCGTGATCGCACGGTACCAGCGGACCCCGGATCCCAACGTGGCGGATCCGAACTCGGAAGTCGTCCTGCTCACCATCCCGCAGCCGTTCGCCAACCACAACGGCGGCCAGCTCTCCTTCGGCCCAGACGGGTTCCTCTACATAGGGATGGGCGATGGAGGCTCCGGCGGGGACCCGCAAAACAATGCGCAGAACCCCGGATCGCTCCTGGGAAAAATGCTCCGGATCGACGTCGAGTCCGCACCGGATCCCGGCCTCCCCTACGCGATTCCGCAGACCAACCCCTTCGTGCAGACCGCGGGCTTCCGCGGGGAGATCTGGGCGCTGGGATTGCGCAACCCGTGGAGATTCTCCTTCGACCGCCAGATGGGCGACCTCTATATCGCGGACGTGGGGCAGGGTTCCTTCGAAGAGGTCGACTTCCAGGCTGCCGGAAGCGCGGGCGGGCAGAACTACGGCTGGAACATCATGGAGGGGGCCCACTGCTTCGGCAATCCGGCCTGCAGCCAAACGGGGCTGGTCCTTCCGGTGGCCGAATACGACCATGGCCAGGGGTGCTCGATTACCGGCGGGTTCGTCTATCGCGGGCAGGTCTACCCCGGGTTGGCGGGATTTTATATTTATGCGGATTTCTGCAGCGGGCGGTTCTGGGGCCTGAAACGGGACGGCACGGCCTGGCAGAATACGCTTCTGCTGACGGAACCCCATTCCATCTCGAGCTTCGGGGAGGACGAAGCGGGAAACCTTTATGCCGCGGATCTTGCCGCCGGAGTCGTGTATGAAATCGTCGTTCCGTGACATTGAGGCGAGGCCCTCGAAACGGCCTTCGAGGGCCTCGGCGTACTACAGCCAGATGACATCCGCCTTGCCGACATTGCCGGCGACGTAATCTCCGCCCCTCCGCTCCAGCCCATCGAGATAGTCCGATGTCGCGATGTCGAACGCGTCCAGGCAGAACGGGCATGCGGCCAGTTTCGCGCCGGCACGGGTCGACATGGCCAGAATGTCGGAAAGGGTTCCGAATTTTTTAAAGATGGGCGATGTGAGCTTCCCCGCCTCCCCCTTCCTGCAAAGCTTCGCCCCTTGCAGGGTAAACCAGATGGTGACGCCGGGGAGTTCCTTGCCGATCTTTTTCGCGTCGACGGACGCAAGCAACAGCGCCAGCGCCGCCCTGTCGACGTCGTCGCCGCCGTGCGTGACGACGTAAAGGCGTTCGGCCGTCCCCTCCGCGGCGGAAGCCCGGGTGGCTCCTCCAAGAAGGGGAACCAGCGCGGAGAGGCCGGCAAGTTTCAGGAAGTCGCTACGTGAGTATTCGGACGCCGGGGTTCCTTCGGACATCGGAAGCGATCTCCTTTCGGATTTGTGGTGGGACTTCGAACCA
Source organism: Deltaproteobacteria bacterium (assembly GCA_003105225.1). Taxonomy (GTDB): domain Bacteria; phylum Desulfobacterota; class Deferrimicrobia; order Deferrimicrobiales; family Deferrimicrobiaceae; genus FEB-35. The sequence continues at coordinate 8,875 of PQAK01000094.1, forward strand.
TCGCTCATCCCCCCGCCGACCGGCGGGGCGTCCGCCGCCTCCTCATCGGGAGGAACGGATTGCCGTCATCGAATCCGCCAAGGAGATCACCCCCTTTCCGTTGGATCTCACGACGTCATTGTATCCGAAGGACCCGAATAGGTGTCCATCAGGAGTGCAAGGAGCTCCTCCCGGGACACGAGGTATTCCTTTCTGCAGAAATGGCACTCCGCTTTCGCCGGCTCCCCTTTCCCTACCAGCTCGTCGATCTCGGCCGCTCCGAGCGCGGCGATCGCATCCAGCACTCTCTCCCTGGTGCACGGGCAGAAATACGAAACGTTTTTCTGCTCGCGGATATCGACCGGAAGCCCGGCGGCCTCTTCCATGATATCCCGCGGTCCCATGCCGTCGAGGATCATCGCGCTTACCGGCCGGATCCCCTTGAGCCGGTTCTCCAGACGACCGATCGCATCCTCGCCCGCGCCCGGCAGCGGATGAATCAGGAACCCTCCCGAGGCCTTTACGGAGTTGTCGGCGTCGACGTAGACCCCGAGCGATACCGCGGCAGGGAGCTGTTCGGAAGCATTCAGGTAATAGGCAAGGTCCGTGGCGATTTCGCCGGACTGGAGGGGAACGATGCCTCGGTAATACTCACGGATCCCGAGGTCCTTGATGACGTTGAGGTATCCCGTTCCGATCGCCCTCCCGACGTCGAGCTTCCCGTCCTTCAATCCCATGTGGACGTGAGGCCTCTTGACGTATCCCCGGACATGCCCCGACGCGTCTGCCTCGGCGAGACCCCCTTGGAGGGGACCGTCTCCCGAAACCTGCACCATCACCTTCTGCCCGGTTTTCAGCAGGGAGGAGAGCAGGAGGGCGCTGCTCATGATCCTTCCGAGTGCGGCGGAAGCCGTGGGAAAGGTATCGTGCACGGACTTCGCCTTCTCGACCGCGTCCGTATCCACGAGGCCCACGACCAGGAGCGGCTCGCCTTTCGTAATCCCCTTCAGCAACGCGTCCATCTGTATATTTTACCCTTCTCCGAAAGCCGCCCGCAGATGCGCCAGGGCCTCTTTCAATTCCTCCCACGTCGTCGATCGGTCCAGGCCGAACTGGACCGCGCCCATCCCC
>PQAK01000095.1:0-4073 GCA_003105225.1 Deltaproteobacteria bacterium
CGGAGTCCCCCTCCGAGGCGGCGCAGCCGAAGGCGGGATCGAGCACGGCCTCTCCGGAGGCAGGCGCCTTCTTCACGAGCGCGCCATCGGGAGGCGGCGGAGCGTGACGTATTTCGACACGCACGCGCACCTGGACCTGGAACCGCTGTGCGACGCGGAAGGCGAGGTCGTCCGCCGCGCGCGCGAGGCGGGCGTCTCGCGCATCGTCACGATCGGCATCGATCCGGAGAGCAGCGCGAAGGCGATCGAGATCGCCCACCGGCACGCCGGCGTCTACGCGGCGGTGGGGCTCCACCCCCATGACGCCTCGGCCTGCTCGGAGGCCGCGCTGGCGCGCCTGGAGACGCTTTCCCGGTGCGACAAGGTGGTGGGGATCGGCGAGACGGGCCTCGACTTCTACCGCGACCGCTCTCCCCGCGACGCGCAGCGGAACTCCTTCCGGGAGCAGATCCGGCTGGCGCGCCGGCGGAACCTGCCGGTCATCGTCCACGACCGGGACGCCCACGACGGGGTCCTCTCCCTCCTCTCCGAGGAAAACGCCGCCGAGGTCGGGGGGATCATCCACTGCTTCTCCGGCGACTACGACATGGCGCGCCGGGCGATCGGGATGAACTTCCTCATCTCCATCCCCGGGGCGATCACCTACAAGGGCTCCGCCGCGCAGGCGGAAGCGGTCCGGAGGATCCCGCTGGAGAAGCTCCTCCTCGAGACGGACAGCCCGTTCCTGGCCCCGATCCCCCACCGCGGGAAGCCGAACGAGCCGTCGTTCGTCCCGCTGGTGGCGGAGAAGATCGCCGGGATCAAGGGGGTCTCCGCGGAGGACGTCGGCCGGGTGACGACGCTCTCCGCGCTTCGGATCTTCCGCATCCCCGCCGAGGAGGAGGTCCGCGTCTCCTACAGGATCCGCAACTCCCTGTACCTGAACATCACGAACCGTTGCACGAACGCCTGCACCTTCTGCGCGAAGCGGGAGGATTACCACGTCAAGGGACACTACCTGAAACTGCCGGGGGAGCCGTCCGCCGCGGAGGTCCTCGCGGAGGTGGGCGACCCGACCCGGTACGACGAGATCGTCTTCTGCGGTTTCGGGGAGCCGCTGCTGCGGCTTGCCGACGTCAAGGAGATCGCCTCGGCGCTCAAGGCCAAGGGGGCGAAGATCCGGGTCAACACCGACGGGCTGGCGAACCTGGTGCACGGCCGCAACGTCCTGCCGGAGCTCGCCGGGCGGGTGGATGCCCTTTCCGTCTCCCTCAACGCGCCGGACGCGGAAACGTACGCGCGGATCTGCCCCAACCGTTACGGGGCGGCGTCGTTCCCCGCGCTCCTCGACTTCCTCCGCGAGGCGCCCCGCCACATCCCGTCCGTCACGGCGACGGCGGTGGACCTGCCGGGGCTGGACACCGACGCCGTCCGGCGGCTCGCCGAATCGATCGGGGGCGTCGCCTTCCGGCTGCGCCCGTTCGCCGAGGTGGGCTGAGCCCGCCTGCCGGGCGGCTTCACTGCTGCTTCACGACGTATCCCTTCTCCCGCAGCCGCGAAAGGATCCCGTCCTTCCCCACCAGGTGGCCGGCGCCGACGACGATGAAACCGGTATCGCCGCCCTGCAGGATCCCTTCGATCGCTTCCGTCAAGGTCCGGTTGCGGCGGGACACCAGGATGTCGTACACCGGCAGCAGCTTCGGGTATTCGTCCCGGCTCCGGTAGACCACCGCCTCCATCCCCCGCACGTCGCCCGCACTCCAGCAGGTGATGATGTTGTCGATTTCCCCCCCGACCGTTTCCAGGTCGGTGAGCGTGTAGAAGAGGAACAGGTCCTGGGTCTTGTCCGGCAGGCCCTGCAGGAGGCGGATCACGTAGTCGTACCGCTCCAGCTCGACGACCTTCTTCCTGCCGTCCGCCTTTTCGAGGAAGTACCGGTCGATCCCGTAATCGGGGTCGAGTCCCATCTTCATGTACGCGATCGATGTCGCCGTCAGGGCCAGCGCCCACGGCCGCATCCGGTCCACCCGGTCCTTGGCCGCGGCGGGAAACTTCCTCCGGACGAGGTCGTAGGTCTCCCGGGAGACGTGCTTCCCGAGCGAATCGCCCTCCGGGTAGAGCGCGTTCTCGAGGATGAACGCCTCCAGCTTCTTCTTCTCCCGGTCGCCGACGTCGGTTTCGACGGCCAGCACCGTCGACCTGGCGAACGCCTCCTCGATCCTCGGGTCCAGGGGATACATTTCCTTTTTCAGCAGATGGATCGAACCCAGGAGGTAGGAGACCCCCTTCTCCGACCGGACGGTCCAGAGGAAGACGTTTCCGCCGGGAGGGGCTCCGCCGTCTCCCCAGGCCGAAGGGACGAGGAGCAGGAACGCCAGGCAGACGATTCGAAGCGCGACGCGCCTTCGCATCGCGTCCTCCTTCCCGGGGGCGGCGGTCACTTCCCGGGCTTCCCGGAGAACAGGTAGCGCTCGAACATCCGGTTGTATTCCGTCCAGCGGGCCCCCTCGCGCAGGTCCTCCATCGCCTCGGTGAACGCGGTCGCCTTGGCGTCCATGTTCTCCACGAAATGGAGCAGGACCGCCTCCAGCGTCTTGGGCCGCTTGGGGGATCCGAACTCGAGCTCCCCGTGGTGGGACAGGATCATGTGCGTGAGGAGCATCTTCCTCTCCCCGGGGAATCCGGCGATCTTCTCGCAGGCGCGGGAGATCCGTTCGGCGCCCAGGTACAGGTGGCCGAGCAGCCGGCCCGGGTCGGTGTAGTCGAACGTCCCTCCGTACGAAAGCTCCTCCACCTTCCCGACGTCGTGCAGGAGGGCCCCCGCCACGAGCAGGTCGCCGTCGACCCCCTCGTAGTGCGCCGCCAGGAACCGGCAGATGACGGCCACCGACACCGTGTGCTCCAGCAGACCGCCGATGTAGTCGTGATGCATGCTCTTCCCGCCCGGCGCCTGCCGGAACCGGCGGGCCAGATCCGTTTCCGGGGGGTCCGGGAAGACGCTCTCCAGCAGCTCCCGCAGGGGAGCGTCCGAGACTCCCGTCACCAGTTCCCGGAGCTGCCGCCAGAGCGGATCGATCCCGCGCCGGGTGACCGGGAGAAAATCGCCCAGGTCGGGCGCGCCGCCGGCGACCTTCTGCACGTCGTGGACCTTGAGCTGCGTCCGTCCCTGGTACTGGATGGCCGTGCCGCTGACCTCCACGATGTCGTCCCGGTCGAACCGCTTCCCGATCTCCTCCGCGCGGTCCCAGACCCGCCCCTCGAACTGTCCCGTACGGTCCCGCAGCGAGAGGTTCAGGTAAGGCTTCCCCGAATTGCTTACGAGCTGGACCTTGTTGCCCACCAGGAACAGGTCCCGGACCTGCTCCCCTTCCTTTATCTCCTTGACGAACCGGGTCTTTCCCATCGAAGCACCGCCCTTCATGCGGATCGTTTCTCGAGGATGCGAAGGGCGCCCCGGATCCCGTCCACGGCGGAGGAGACGATCCCCCCGGCGTGCCCCGCGCCCTCCCCCACAGGATACAACCCTTTCAGGGTGATCGACTCATAATTCTCCCGCTCCATCCGGACGGGGGAGGAGGTCCGGGACTCCACGGCGTAGAGCGTCCCCTCCTGGGTCAGGAACCCGTGCAGCGTCTTCCCGAACGCGCGCAGGCCGTGCCGCAGGTCCTCTTCCACTTTCCGCGGGAGAATCCCGGCCAGGTTCGCCCGGGCCACCCGCGGCGCGAGCGCCTTTCCGCGGGACAGGTTCAGATCCTTCCCTTCGAGGAACCCCATGAGGTTCATCGCCGGGACCCCGAATGTCCCGCCCCCCTTCCGGTAGGCGCGCGCCTCGAGCAGCTCCTGGAGGTCCACGCCGGCGAAGACGTCCCCCGTCCCGAAATCCTCCGCGGACACCGTGGCCACGATCCCGCTGTTGGCGAACCCGGAATTCCTCCCGTGCGCGCTCATGCCGTTGACCGGCATGCCGCCCGGCCCGGAGGCCGCGGCCAGCACCTCGCCCCCGGGGCACATGCAGAACGAATATATCCCCCTTCCCGAGGGGGCGCGCGCCGCCAGCCGGTAGTCGGCGGGGGGGAGGTCGGACCGTCCCGCGA
>PQAK01000095.1:4204-11731 GCA_003105225.1 Deltaproteobacteria bacterium
CGGGAGAGCAGCATCCGCATCGTGTCCCTCGCCGAATGCCCGACGGCCAGGACCAGCTCCCCGCACGGGATCTCCTCCCCTCCCGCAAGCCGGACGCCGCGCACCCGCCCTTCACCGGCCGTCACCTCGTCGACCCTGGCCCCGAACCGTATTTCGGCCCCCAGGGAGACCAGCTCCTCCCGCATCCGGCGGCAGAAACCTTTCAGCCGGTCAGTACCGACGTGAGGCTTGGCCTCCACCCGCAGGCCGGGCAGCTCCGCGAACTCTTCGAAGAGGCCGATCACGCGGGAAACCAGCGGGTCGCCGATGCGCGTCGTGAGCTTCCCGTCCGAGAACGTCCCCGCCCCCCCTTCGCCGAACTGGACGTTGCTTTCCGGGTCGAGCTCCCCCGACTTCCAGAAAACGGCCACGTCGCGCGACCGTTCCTCGACGGGACGGCCGCGTTCCAGGAGGACCGGGGGAGCGCCGAACCGGGCAAGCGTCCATGCGGCGAACAGCCCCGCGGGGCCCGCCCCGACGACCACCGGCCGGACGGAGGTTTTCCGGGCCCTCGGCGCCTGGAAGGGATCGGGCGGGGGCGGCACGGCCTTCGCGGCACCGACGCGGGAGCAGACCGCCTCTTCGAGCGCGGGCGCGCAAAGGGACACCTCCACGGCGTAGACGCGGACGACCCCCCCCTTGCGCCGCGCGTCCAGCCCGCGCCGGACGACGGAAAATCGCTCCACCTCTCCGGCGGAAACCCCTATAATGGCAAGGACCCGCGAAAGCAGGTCCTGTTCCGGGAAATCCAGTGCAACTCGGATATCGGCAATGCGGATCGTCAAACGCTTTACCCCTCTCCTCCTCCTGGCCGCGCTCTCCCTTGCGGCGGCCTCCTGCAGGCCGCTCATCAAGGAGGCGTTCCGGCCCCCGAAGGTCCGCGTGACGGACGTGATGCTCGCGTCGAACCCGATGAACCAGCCGAGGAACCCGTGGGATTTCGTCCTCACGCTGGACGTGGACAACCCCAACGGCTACTCGCTGTACATCTCCCACGTCGCCTACGCGGCGGTCCTCGGTCGGGTGACGATCGCCGACGGGGACCACCGGTCCGACATCCGGATCGAGCCTTCCCGGGTGACGACGGTCCGGGTTCCCCTCACCGTGCGACCGGAAGCCATCCAGGAGGCGATGCGCCAGGTGCTGCAATCCCGCCACGCCGACTACGAGTTCAACGGCTCCGTGGCCCTGGTCGCTCCCGTCGTGGGGATCGTCCGCATCCCCTTCTCCAAGAGGGGGACGTTCGACCCGCTGGACCTCCTGAAAAAGAAGGGGATCGGGTTCAATTGACGGCGCAGGGGGGCGCCGCCCCCGCGAGGACCGCGAGCAGGTTTTCCGTGGCCAGCCGCCCCATCCGCTCCCTTGTCTCCGTGGTGGCGCTCCCCACGTGGGGAAGGAGCACCGCCGACGGCGCGGCCAGCAGGTCGGGGTGCACGGCCGGCTCCCTCTCGTAGACGTCCAGGCCCGCCGCGAAGATCCCGCCTTCGGAGAGCGCGCGGGCCAGCGCCTCCTCGTCCACCACCTCACCGCGCGCGATGTTCACGAGGACCGCCGTCGGCTTCATCCGCTGCAGCCGCTCCCGGTCGATCATCCCGCGCGTCTCCCGCGTGAGAGGGACGCACAGGATGACGAAATCGCTTTCCGCCAGAAGTTCATCGAGCCCGCGGTACGAGGCGCAAAGGACCGATTCCCGTTCGGGAGGAAGCGGCCGGCGGTTATGGTACAGCACGCGCATCCCGAATCCGGCCGCCCGCGCCGCGATCGCGCCGCCGATCTTCCCCATCCCGACGATTCCGAGCGTCGCTCCGTACACCGGGACGCCCAGGAACCCCCACGGGTCCCAGCCGGTGAATGCCCCCGAACGGAGGAACCTTTCCGCATCGGAAAATTTCCTGGCGGCCGCAAGCAGCAGCGCGAACCCGAGGTCGGCGGTCGCCTGGGTGAGCACGTCCGGCGTGTTGCACACGCGGATGCCGCGGCGGCTCGCCTCGGCGAGGTCGATGTTGTTGACGCCGACCGCATAGTTGGAGACGACCCGGAGTCCCGGCCCGGCCGCCTCCATGAGGGATGCGTCGATCCGGTCCGCGAGGGTGCAGAGGATGCCGGCGGCCCCGGGGACCCGGCGAAGCAGCTCCTCGTGCGGCAGGGGATGATCCGGCGGCGGGGCGGGGACGGCGGCCAGCGACTCCAGGCGGGAAAGCGAGACCCCCGGCAGCCTGCGGGTCACCACCACTTTAGGAAGCGATCCGCTCAAGCTTTTTTCCTCTCTTGAAAACGGTTGCGCAGCACCTGCAGACAAACCCGGCTGCAGCCGCGGGCGCATGCCGAGACACAGGCGAGCCGCCGGCCGCAAGCCGGATGCAGATGGAATACCAATAGGTACCCTGAATCGTACGGTAATCGGATCCTATCTTGGGATCCTTATCTTTGGTAATTATACAGGGGATGGCAGGGCCCGGCAAAAACGACCCGATCGGCGACCTGGAATCGCAGCTCGTGCAGCGGGGGATTCCCGCCGCCCGGGAGCGGTTTCGCGCGCCCGCCTTTCCGCAGATCTCCCCCTGCGCCGGATTCGTTCTGGGGGCGGCCGGCGCCTTTCTCCTGGCTTCCGGGCATCCCGACGCCGCGTTTCTTGCCGGCACCGTCGGCCTGCTGCTGCTTTTGCTGTACCTCTGCGGTTTCTCCCCCCTCGACTGGCTGGGTCCCAAGGAGAAGCGGTCCGTCCTGGTCGTTCCGGGAACGGCCTCGGAGGAAAACCGGAAAGCCCTGTTCGTGGCCGTCCCCCTTTTCTGCAGGCTCACCTCCTCGGCGGTCTTTTCCCGGCGGGCCGCACGGGGCCGGCGCTCGGGCGCCGTCGGTCTTCTCCTCTGCATCGCGCTGCCCGTCCTGGCGGGCGCGGCCAGCCTCCATTACCTTCCCCTTCCGCACGTCCCGGCGGTCCTCGCGGGAGCGGCGCTCTTCGCTCTCGCGGCGGCGGAATGGGTCCGGGGGAGGCCCGCGGCTCCGCGGCGCAACCTGGCCGCGGAGTGGGCGGTCCGTTCGTTCCCGCCGCCGGGCCATGGCGCGCGCCCCTTTCTGCTGGTGTACGCGGGAGACGAAGCGGAGGTGAAGTTCTTCCTGGCGAAGTACCGGCGGCAGGTCCTGCGCGGGCGGGGGATCTTCGTCGAATTCGCCGAAGGCTCCGCGGGGCCGCCGGCGGTCACCATCGGCGAGGGGCCGTTTTTCCTCCCCTACCGGGTCGACCCCGTGCTCTTCTCGATCGTACGGGCCGCGGGGGATGCCTGCGGCGTCGCTGCCGCCGCGATGCCGAAACTGCGGTTCCCGTCGGGCGGGCTGGTGGCGATGTCCCGGGGATTTGCGGCGGTGACCCTCTTCCGGATGGAGGCGGCAGCCGGGGCGGCTCCTCCCCTCTCCGACCCGAACGCCCGCGCCTGGCTGGAGAGGATCCTGCACGGATCGACGATTTGACAGAAAAGCGCAACGGAGTATAATTTACGTCTTTCGATTTCCCGGAATCCACACTTCCCAACAGGAGGACCGCGAGATGGCCGTGAAAGTCGGGATCAACGGGTTCGGGCGGATCGGGCGGAACTTCTTCCGCGCCGCGTACAAGGACCCCGCGCTGGAGATCGTGGCCGTGAACGACATCACCGACGCCAAGACGCTGGCCCACCTCCTCAAGTACGACTCCGTGCACGGCAGGTTCGAGGAGGAAGTGGGGGTCAAGGACAGCGCGCTGACCGTCGCCGGCAGGACGGTGCAGGTCCTTGCCGCGAAGGACCCTTCCGAGCTTCCCTGGGGGAAGCTGGGCGTGGAGGTCGTCATCGAATCCACGGGCAAGTTCACGGAGCGGGAAGGGGCGGAGAAGCACCTGAAGGCGGGGGCCAAGCGGGTGGTCATCTCGGCGCCCGCGAAGAATCCCGACGCCACCTTCGTGCTGGGCGTCAACGAAAAGAGCTTCGACCCCGCGAAGCATTTCATCATCTCCAACGCCTCCTGCACCACGAACTGCCTCGCCCCGGTCGCCAAGGTGCTGCTCGACACCTTCGGGATCGAGCGCGGCCTGATGACCACGATCCACGCCTACACCAACGACCAGAAGATCCTCGACCTGCCGCACAAGGACCTGCGCCGGGCGCGCGCCGCGGCGCTGTCCATGATCCCGACCACGACCGGCGCGGCCAAGGCGGTCGCCCTGGTCATTCCCGCGCTCAAGGGGAAGCTGGACGGCATGGCCATCCGCGTTCCCACGTCGAACGTCTCGGTGGTCGATCTGACGGTGGAGCTTTCCAGGGCCGCGACGGCGGAGGAGATCAACGCCGCGATGAAGAAGGCCGCGGAAGGCCCGATGAAGGGGATCCTCCAATACGTCGAGGAACCGCTGGTATCCGTCGATTTCAACCACACCTCGTTCTCTTCCGAGTTCGACGCGCTCTCGACCAAGGTGATCGAGGGGAAGATGGTGAAGGTCCTGGCGTGGTACGACAACGAGTGGGGCTATTCGTGCCGCCTGGTCGCCCTCGCCAAGCTCGTCGGCGGAGCGGGATAAGGGAATGCGCACCCCGGTCATCGCCGGCAACTGGAAGATGTACAAGACGGGGGGGGAGTCCGCCGCTTTCGTGAAGGAGTTTCTTCCCATGGTCGCCGGGGTCAAGGGGGTCGAGATCGTTCTTGCGCCTCCCTTCCCGTGGCTCGGGCTCGTGGCGTCGCTGACCGCGGGGAAAAAGATCGGGGTCGCCTCCCAGAATGTCCACTTCGCCCCGGAAGGGGCCTACACCGGGGAGGTTTCCCCCGCGATGGTGAAGGATGTCGGCGCCCGGTACGCGATCATCGGCCACTCGGAGCGCAGGCAGTACTTCGCCGAGACCGACGACTCCGTGAACCGGAAGGTCAAGGCGGTCCTCGCGGCCGGGCTCGTCCCGATCCTGTGCCTGGGAGAGACGCTTGCCGAGCGGGAGGCGGGGAAGACGTTCGAGGTGGCCGGCAGGCAGCTGCGCGCGGGACTCGAAGGGATCGCGGCGCCCGACGGCACGAAGGTCGTGGTCGCCTACGAGCCGGTCTGGGCGATCGGGACGGGAAAAACGGCGACCCCCGGGCAGGCCCAGGAGGTGCACGCCTTCCTGCGCAAGACGCTTGCGGAGCTGTGGGGAAGCGGCGCCGCCGATGCGGTCCGGATCCTCTACGGCGGATCCGTCAAGCCGGAGAACATCGCGGCCCTGATGGCAAACGCGGACATCGATGGAGCGCTCGTCGGCGGGGCAAGCCTCAAGCCGGCCACGTTCGCGGCGATCGTAAAGTTCAAATAACGGAGGATCCCAAAAACCCGATGTACACGCTGGTCATCGTCGTCCATGTGATCGTATCCATCGCCCTGATCCTCATCATCCTCCTGCAGACGGGGAAGGGGTCCGACATCGGCGCCGTCTTCGGCGGCGGCTCCTCCCAGACCCTGTTCGGCTCGACCGGGCCGACCAGCTTCCTGAGCAAGCTGACGGCGGGAGCGGCGATCATTTTCATGTTCACCTCCCTCTTCCTCGCCTACTTCGCGGGCGGCAGGTCCTCCCCCACGCTGATGAAGGGGGGGAGCGCCCCGGCGACGGCGCCCGGCCCCGCCTCGCCGCAAGGGCTTCCCCCGGGGATGCCCCCGGGCCCGGGCGGCGCGACGCCGGCGCCCGCAGCTCCGCCTTCCGCTCCCGCGCCGGCGCAGCCGGGTAAATAACCGCCGCGCATCTCGCGGGTCAACTGGTGCGCTCTCCTGGAGGGGTCGGGCAGACGGAACCGGGAGCAGAGGCGCAGCACGAGGGAAAGGGCGGAGGGAAGATCCGCCAGGTGCCCCGCGGAGACGAAGACGGGCTTGACCGCGCCCCTCGTCCGCAGCGCCGCGCCCACGGTCTCCCCTTCGAACACCAGGGGGCTCCAGTCCCCCCGCTTCCTCCCCGGTTCCGCGTATTCCCCGACGAGCCGGCTCTTCGCAACCCCCACGCTCGGCACGCCGAGGACGACCCCGAGGTGGCAGGCGACGCCGAAGCGGCGGGGGTGGGCGATGCCGTGCCCGTCGAACAGGACGACGTCCGGCGTCCGGGAGAGCTTCCTCCACGCCGCGACGACGGCAGGCCCCTCGCGGAAGGCGAGGTAGCCGGGAACGTATGGGAATGCGGAGCGGCGGACCGCCGTCCGCTCCTCCACGATATCCCCCGTCGCGAAGTCGGCCACTGACAGGGCCGCGGCCACGATCTCCTTTTCTCCGATGTAGGTCACGTCGGCCGCGCCCACGAGCCGGACGCGGTCCAGCCGGAGCGGGACCAGGCGCACCTTCTCCCGGAGCCGCTCCTGCACCTCGCGCGCCTGCCGCACGGTCCTTGCGAAGGACGGGACTCTCATCGCGCCCTCCATTCTACGCCGAACGGAAATCCTCACGAGGGGCCGTACGCATTGAGCCACCGCAAAGAAGGCGCCTGCTCCGTAGGGTGCGGCGGAGCCGCCGCAGGAGGGGGGCGGGCGCTGGCGAAAACTTATTCCGGGGACGATCTAGAAACTCTCGGAAGGGGACGTTCTGAAAACTTTGTGGGGAATTCGGGGACGTTCTTTAAGTTTTTTTTTCGCTATGTAGACTTGAAAAACTTAAAGAACGTCCCTTGCGTAAAGTTTTCAGAACGTCCCTCCTAATAGTATTCCCCAGCGCCCGCCCCCCTCCGAGGCGGCGCAGCCGGAAGAGGAATGGGGTACCATAGGGGAAATCCGCCGCTCGAAGGAACCCGATTGCCGAAGCGATACACGATCCGCGAGGTCCCCGACGCCGGGGGGAAGATCGACTACGAAAAGGCCCTGAACCCGCGCCAGGCCGAGGCGGTCCTCCACGGGGAGGGGCCGCTCCTGGTCGTCGCCGGCGCGGGGACGGGGAAGACGCGCACGCTGATCTACCGGGTCGCCCGGCTGGTCGAACTGGGGCACTCCCCCGCCTCCGTCCTGCTGTTGACCTTCACGCGCCGGGCTTCCGAGGAGATGCTCCGGAGGGCGGCGCTGCTCCTGGACCGCAGGTGCGAGAAAGTCTCCGGCGGGACGTTCCACGCCTTCGCCAACACGCTGCTGCGCCGGTACGCCGGCGCCGCGGGGTTCGGCGGGAATTTCACGATCCTCGACCGCGCCGACTCCGCCGACCTCATCGGCCTGGTGCGCCAGGAGGTCCACGGGGGGCACAAGACCGTCCGCTTCCCGAAGAAGGAGACGCTCGCCGACCTGTTCAGCCGGGCGGCCAACCGGGAAGAGGAGATCGCCACGGCGGTGGAGAAGGAGGCGCCGCACTTCCTGTACTGCCTCGACGACATCCTCCGGATCGCGCGCCTGTACGAGGAGACGAAGCGGGAGAGGAACCTGATGGACTACGACGACCTCCTGCTCCGGCTGGCGGCGCTGCTGCGGGAGAGCGAATCGATCCGGCGCGCCGTCTCGGAAACCTACCGTCACGTCCTGGTGGACGAATACCAGGAC
>PQAK01000096.1 GCA_003105225.1 Deltaproteobacteria bacterium
CCGGACGGCCACGTTCCGGTCCTCGGACTCGACCACCAGGTGGAAGTACGCCTCGTCCTGGCTCGGGTAGACGAGCGCCCAATCCTCCCCCTCGAACACCTTCACGCCGTCGATGAACTGGCTCGGCTTCCCCTTGGCGTGGCCGGTCAGCATCCGCATCAGGGACCCCTTGTTCTCCCAGGCGCAGGGGATCTTCCTCTGGACGAACGCGGTGGGGGGCACCTCCCGCAGGATGTCGGAGAGCGCGCGGTCCTCCCCCGCCAGCAGCTCCATCAGCTTGACGATCCCGAACATGCCGTCGAATGCGGGCTGGAACCGGGGGAACACGTACCCCCCGCTCCCGTCGCCGGCGAACGCCACCCCGTCCCGGGCGGCCGTTTCCATGAGCGACCGCGGAAGCGTCCGCGTCCGGACCACGTCCATCCCGAACCGGGACGCGATCTTTTCGACGTTGCGGGAGGCCGTGACCGGCACGCCGACCAGCCCGCTCCTCCGCTGCCGGCACGCCAGGAGCGTGAACACCTGCAGCGCCACCCAGTCCGGAAGGATGTCCCCCTTCTCGTCGACCAGGAACAGTTTTTCGCCGCCGGTGTCGAGCATCACGCCGAAGTCGGCCGACAGGGATCTCGCGATGGCCGTCAGGTGGTGCAGCCCCTTGTCGAACTCTTCCTGCGTGCGGGTGATCTTGGCCGGGTCCAGCATCGCGTTCAGCGCGACCGTCTCGACCGAAAGATGCCCCAGGATGCGGGGGAAGATGAGAGCGGAGGAGCCGTAGGAATAGTCGATCACCGCGTTGAATCCCCGGCCCTGGATCGCCCGGGCATCGACGGTCTTCAGGAACCCGTCCACGTACGTGTCGAACCCCCCCACGGGGAAGGAGATCGTGCCCGTCTCCTCGATGTCGGCGCGCACGAAATCCTCCCGGAAGAAGAGCGACTCGATGTTCTTCTCGAGCCCCATCGAGATGTCGAGCCCCGAATCGTCGAAGAACTTCAGGTCGACGAAGGAGGGATTGAAGGGGCTCTTCCGGGTGTGCACCCCTCCGCGCTCGTCCCGGTGGCTGCGGGAGAGGAACCGGACGACAGGCAGCGGCGTCACGCCGTAGTCGTGGACGTCGACCCCCACGGAGAGCATCCCGGTCATGATGGCGCGGTTGATCATCCGGGAGGCCTTGTGGGAATCCCTGCTCGTGGAGAGGATCACCTTCTTGCCGAACGTCGCGGCGTAGGCCGCGCCGAGCTTCGCCGCGAACTCGGGCGAGATCTCGAGGTTGGCCAGGCCGTAGATGCCGTAGGCGCCGAACAGGGAGCGCGCCCACTTCTCCCCCCAGATGAGCGAGGAGGAAAGCACCGCGCCGTCCTCCACCACCTTGTGGGGCCACACCTTGACGTTCGCCTTCACGACCGCGTCGCGCCCGATGCGGCAATGGTCGCTGACCACCGCCCGCTCGGCGAGGAACGCCCCGTCCTCGATCACGCATTCGGATCCGACGATGTTCTCGAGGACCCTCGCCCCCTTCCCGATCCGCGTCCGCGGCCACACGACGCTCGACTGGATCACCGCGCCGTCCTCGAGGATGCAGCCGTCCCCGAGGACCACGTTGGATGCCGTGACGCCCGGCCCCACCAGGCAGTTTTTCCCCATCACGACGTTTTTCAGCCCGGCGGTATAGTCCACCCGGGAGTTCTCGCCGATCCAGACCTGGACGTCCCCGGCCCGCTTCCCGTCGAACTCCATCGTCGCCTTTCCCGCGAGGATGTCCAGGTGCACGTTCAGGTACTCGTCGAGGTTCCCCACGTCCTTCCAGTACCCTTCCGCGATGTATCCCAGCAGGCGGTCGCCCCGGGCCAGCATGGCGGGGAAGAGGTTCTTGCTGAAGTCGAAGTTCTTCTTCGGCGGGATGAGGGAGAGCACCTCGGGCTCGACGATGTAGATCCCCGTGTTGATCGTGTCGGAGAAGACCTCTCCCCACGACGGCTTCTCCAGGAACCGGACGATCCGCCCGTCCTCCTCGGCCAGGACGATCCCGTATTGAAGCGGATTGGGCACCCGGGTGAGCACGATCGTGGCGGCCGCATTGCGCTCCCGGTGAAACTCGATCGCCTTGGACAGGTCGAAATCCGTGATGATGTCCGCGCTGATGACCAGGAACGTGCTGTCCAGGAATTCCGCCGCGGTCCGGACCGCCCCCGCGGTCCCGTAATCGGCCTCCGAACCGATATAGTGGATCCGCATCCCCCACCGGGAACCGTCGCCGAAGTAGGACGTGATCTTTTCCGGGTAGAAGTGGAGCAGGACCTCGAGGTCCTGGATCCCCTCCTTCGCCAGCAGGCGGACCACGTGCTCCATCATGGGTCGATTGGCGACGTACGCCATCGGCTTGGGGAGCTTCTCGGTCAGGGGGCGCAGCCTCGTCCCGAAGCCTCCCGCCATCACGACAGCCTTCATGATCGGCCTCCTTGCGATGGATACCGGCTTACAGCAGTCGGAACAGCTTCGCCACCCCGAAATACCCGAAGGACAGGGCGAAGAAAACGAGGAATCCGGCGCAGGCGCCGACGACCCCGCGGTAGATGCGGTCGGTGAACCAGCCGCGCCCCGCCGAGACGGTCAGGCCGACGAACAGGAACCAGGCGGCGTCGGCCAGGATATGGCCCGCGAAGAAGAAGGCCACGCCGGAGAGCCCCTGCCCGCGGGAAAGCGCGAGGTACCCCAGGCCGATCGTCGCCCACCAGAGCGACCAGTACGGGTTGGAGATCGAGGCGATGACGCCGTCCGCCACCGGACGCCAATAGCTTCCGGCCTCCGCCTCCTGGATGCCTTCCTCTTTCGCGGTTCCCGCGTCGAAGCGGAGGGACCGGACCTCGCGCGCCATGCCGACGGCCATCCACAACAGCGCCCCGCAGCCGGCCAGCGCGATGGCGATCGTCGCCGTTTCCCCTTTCAGCCACTCCGCAAGCCCCAGGATCAGCAGCGCCAGGAGACCCAGTTCCAGGATCCCGTGCCCGAGGACGAGCAGCGGCGCGGCGACGAAACCGCGGCGGCTGGTATCGCGGATGGTCACCGCAAGGAGAGGTCCCGGCATCAGCGCCCCGGAGAGCGCGATGATGAAGGAAGACACGAAGATGGCGGCGGGATTCGCGAAATTCATATACAATTTTATAGCATAATTAGGGAGACCCCGCATGAAGCCAGCCCCGCCCGTTCCCACCGTCGACGTGATCATCGAAGTCGGGGACAGGATCGTCTTGGTACGCCGCAGGCATCCTCCGCCGGGCTGGGCGATTCCCGGCGGCTTCATCGACGCGGGCGAACGGGCGCAGGATGCCGCAGTTCGCGAAGCGTTGGAGGAGACCGGTCTCCGCGTGACGCTGACGGAGCTGCTCGGCGTCTATTCCGATCCTGCCCGCGACCCCCGAAAGCACACGATATCGACGGTTTACATCGGGAAAGCGGAAGGAACGCCTAAAGGGGATGACGACGCCGCCGAAGCGCGGCTGTTCTCGGAGCGCGACCTGCCGTCGCCGCTCGCCTTCGACCACGCGCGGATCCTCGCCGACTACTTCCGCTTCAGGAAGACCGGCCGGCGCCCGCTGTAACGCGGCAATCCATGCCGCGGCGCCGTTCCGCCGCGACCGGCTCCGTTCCCTGAAACCGCCTGCTTCCTCGCGGAGGACT
>PQAK01000097.1 GCA_003105225.1 Deltaproteobacteria bacterium
GTGCGGTGGAACGGATCGGACCGGGCGACGACCTTCGTGTCGGCGACGCAGCTTCGGGCGACCATTCCGGCGTCCGACGTCGCCGCGACGGGTACCTTCCCGGTGACCGTGCAGAACCCGGACGGAGGCCTCTCCAACGCGGTCTCCTTCGAGGTACGCAATCCCGTTCCTGCCGTCATCGGCTTGAATCCCAACTGGGCGATCTCCGGCGGATCCGCCTTCACGCTGACGGTGGACGGGAGCAATTTCGTCCCCGGCTCGAAGGTGCGGTGGAACGGTGCGGACCGGGTAACCACCTTCCTGTCCGGCACGGAGCTCACGGCGGCCATTTCCGCCGCCGACATCGCCACGGCGGGAACGGCCAGCGTCGCCGTGTTTAATCCGGCTCCGGGCGGCGGGGTCTCGAACGCGACCGGCTTCGACGTCCTGCCGGTGCTTGTTTCCCTTACACTGACCCCGTCTTCGGTCACCGGGGGGAGCGGTTCGACGGGGAGGGTGACGATGAGCGGCGCAGCACCGGCCGGGGGCGCGCTGGTGTCCCTGTCGAGCGACAACACCGCCGCGGCGACGGTTCCGGCGTCGGTCACGGTGGCGGCGGGCGCCACCAGCGCGACGTTCGCGGTGGCGACCCTCCCGGTGACCGCCTCCACGGCCGTGTCGATCTCGGGGCTGTACGGCGGGGTCACCCGGTCCTCGACACTGACGGTTTTTCCCGAGCCGCCCCCGACGCTATCCTCCCTTTCCCTTTCTCCCTCCTCGGTTACCGGGGGGAACGGTTCGACGGGCACGGTGACGCTTTCCGCATCGGCGCCGGCGGGAGGAATCGTCGTGTCCTTGACGAGCAGCAGACTGACGGCTGCGACCGTGCCGGCGAACGTCACCGTTGCGGGCGGCAGCAAAACGGCGACCTTCCCGATCACGACCTTCCCGGTCTCCTCCTCCACGACCGCGACCATCTCCGCTTCGTTCAACGGGGTCACACGTTCCTCGACCCTTACGGTGAACCGTCCCTCGCTGTCGTCGCTATCCTTAAGTCCCACTACCGTGAAAGGAGGAACCGTTTCCACCGGGACGGTGACGCTGAATGGACCTGCGCCCGCCGGAGGCGCCTCGGTATCGTTGACGAGCAGCAGAACGTCCACGGCGACGGTCCCGTCCACGGTCGTCGTGGCAGCCGGCTCCACGACCGCCACATTCCAGGTAACGACAAAAACCGTGACCTCCTCGAGGAGCGTGACCATATCGGCCAGCTACCGCGGCGTCACGAGAAGGGCTACCCTCCAGGTTACGCCGTGATAGGTATGGCGAGAAATTCCTGAATGCAATTTGTGTAATCCAGATTGACGAATCTAACGGAACTGAAATTTTTTTCCTGAATCGATCCTCGTTTCCCATTGAAAAATAACGGATCACAATTCGGTACACCATTTGCTCCTACTTCGCGAACTGAATGGGGGTGGGAGAATGGTGCTATCAAAAAAATCACGCTCGACGTTCGTTTTTTTGTTTCTGCTTCTGACTGCGGCACTGGTTTCCGGCTGCGGGGGAGGCGGAGGATCGACCAGCGGGGGACCGGCGCTTCCCGCAAAGACGCTTAGCTGGCAGCCTCCGTCATCCTACGCGGACAGCACGCCGCTGAACCCGGCCACCGACCTGGACAGTTTCGAGATCTATGTCAACGAGAGCGGCGTATTTACCGACACGGACAAGGCGGATGCCGCACTGGCCGCCTATAATCCCGGATCCGGGCAGGTCACCACGTCGTTCAACCTCGCCAACCTGGGGCCCTACCTTTCCTTGGGCACCCAATACCATGTCGCCGTCCGCGCCGTCGCGAAAAATGGCCTGAAATCAGACTTTTCACCTACCGCGGCGTTCTCCTTCTAATTGCCTCGGCTAACGACATTAAAGGCCCCGGAAACGGTCGGCAAAAATGTTAGAATACCCTTCGACATGGAATCCGCCATACTGTCCAGTTTCCGGGCAGGCATCGTGGCGCTTTCGCTGGACGGCACGATTGCCTACATCAATCCCATAGGAAAACGAATCCTCGCGGGCTGTTCCCTGGAGGAAGGGGAGAGCATCCATCCCAGGGCCGGGGAGAACATCTTTTTCCGGGTGCTGAGCGAGTCCGTCGCCCTGAACTACCTTCCGACCCGCGTCGAATGCGAGATCCCGGGAAGGGACGGCGACCACCAGTTCCTCGGGTTCACGCTTTCGGAGCTCAAGGAAGGGGAGAAGCGCGTCGGGATCTGCGCCTTCTTCAAGGACCTCACGCAGGTGGAAATGGCGGAGGAGAGCGAGGACCTGAACCGCCGCCTCGTGCTGCTCGGGCAGATGGCCGCGGGGCTGGCCCACGAAATCCGCAACCCGATGGCCAGCATCGGCGTCCACTGCAGCATTCTCAAGAGTCACCTTTCACAGAACGAGAAGCTGTTTTCCTCCGTCTCGATGATCGCCAGGGAGATCGAGAGGGTGGAGGCCATCATCCGGGAATGCCTGAATTTCGTGCGCCCCGCCGAGCTGGGGACCCGGAAGATCCAGGTCGATAAATTCGTAACCGGCATCGTCGACCGGTTCCGCGCCCTCCATCCGGAGATGGAATTCACGTTGCGCCGCCAGGAGGACGTCGTCCTGGAGGCGGAAGCGGACCAGGGACTGCTCGAGCAGGCGATCAGCAACATCATCTCCAACGCGGTGGACGTCTGCGACCGGAGAGGGAAGGTGGAAGTTTCCCTGGGGATCTCCCGTCACTTCAGCGAGCTGATGCGGCTGGGCCGGAACGTGGGCCCCATCGTGCACGGGCATTCCGGGAAGGAAGAGGAGTTCATCCGGATCACCATCCGCGACCACGGCCCCGGGATCCCCCTCGAGATCCAGGAAAAGATGTTCGTCCCGTTCTACACCACGAAAAAGGGCGGCACCGGCCTGGGATTGCCGATCGCCCAGAAGATCATCCACGCGCACGGCGGGGTCCTCGACCTCAAGAGCGAACCGGGGAAGGGGACCGACTTCATCATCAAGATTCCCATGAGGCAGACCGGTGGCTGACCGGATCCTGATCGTCGAAGACAACGAGAGCCTGCGCGCGGGGATCCGGGTCTCCCTCGAGGAATCCGGGTACATCGTCCAGGAGGCCGCGACCGGCGTCGAGGCCGTCCAGAAGCTGGAGACCGAATCCTTTCCGGTCGTGGTCAGCGACATCCGGCTGGGGGACCTGACCGGCGTCGACATCCTGAAGAAGGCGAAGGAGGTCAACTCCGAGACCGAGGTGATCCTGATGACCGCGTACGCGACGGTGGAGACGGCGGTCCAGGCGCTGCGCCTCGGGGCCTTCGACTACATCCAGAAGCCGTTCGAGCTCGAGCACCTGAAGCACCGCGTCCACACGGCGTTCAAGATGGGCAAGCTGCGCGGCGAGCTCGAATTCTACCAGAAGGCCGAATACCGGAACGCCTTGGAGGAAGGGGCCCTCGTGGCGGAAAGCAACGGCATGAAGAAATGCCTCTCCATCATCAAGAAGGTGGCCCCCACCAACGCCACCATACTGGTCACGGGGGATACCGGCACCGGGAAGGAGCTCCTGGCCACCCTGATCCACTTCGGGAGCCCGCGGGCGAACAACCCCCTGGTGAAGGTGAACTGCGCCGCCCTGCACGAGAACCTGCTGGAGAGCGAGCTGTTCGGGCACGAGCGGGGGGCGTTCACCGGGGCGGAGAAGCTCCGGATCGGCCGGTTCGAGCAGGCGGACAAGGGCACCATCTTCCTGGACGAGATCGGGGACATGAGCCCCACCACCCAGGCGAAGGTCCTCCGCGTCCTCCAGGAGCACGAATTCGAGCGGCTGGGGAGCAGCGGGAAGTCCCTCCGGGTGGACGTCCGCGTGGTGGCCGCCACCAACAAGGACCTGCGCATCGAGGTGCAGGAGGGCCGGTTCCGCCAGGACCTCTATTTCCGGCTGAACGTGGTGAACCTGCACGTCCCGAGGCTCAGCGAGAGGGTCAACGACATCCTTCCGCTGGCCCGGTTCTTCATCAACCGGTATTCGGTGGATTTCAAGAAGCAGGCGGCGGGATTCTCCCCCGAGGCCATCGAGAAGATGCGCCTGTACAGCTGGCCGGGGAACGTCCGGGAGCTGCAGAACGCGATCGAGCGTGCCGTGCTCTTGTGCGAGGGGGGGATCATCGAGGCGTCCGACCTGACGATGGATTCCCGCCCGGAAGGGGAATCGGCCCCCATGGAGCAGACGCTGAACCTGGAGGAGATGGAACGCGGCGCGATCACGAGGGCGCTCCAGATCGCCGGGGGGGTCCAGAAGGAGGCGGCCTCGCTCCTGGGAGTGAGCCCGCGGGTACTCAATTACAAGATCCAGACACTCAACCTGGAATGGAAAAGTTTCCGGGCGGGGAAATAAGCGTACGGCCGACAGGCAGAGGTGCACCCGTGAATAGGAAAACGATGACATCCATGAACCTGTTCTTACGCCGATGGCCCCAGCGGACATTCGCACTCGCGCTGCTGCTTGCCGGCTCCATATTGTTTTCCGACGTCTCCATCGCATCGGCCGCCGCGGATTCCAATGCGACGGAAAAAACCAAGGCCGTGCTGGCATACCTTACGAGCCTGCCCTCCAGGCCGGATAAAAAGGTCCTGTCCGGGCAATTCATCGGATGGATGTTCTCCGAGGATCCCGGGATCTTTTCGAGGATCAACCAGATGTCCGGGAAGACTCCGGCGATCATGAGCGGCAACTACGCGGACTTCGGAGGCGAGTGGGGCAATTTCAGCTCGACGAATTCCCTTCTCGTCCAGCACTGGAACGCCGGGGGCCTGGTGGAAGTCGCCGTGCATATCGACAATCCGGCGACGGGAACCTGGGACATGGACACCTATGTCGACCTCGTGCAGCTGGCGACTCCCGGGACGGCGTTGAACGATAAGTGGAACAGGGAACTGGACAGGATTTCGTCCGGGCTCGCCGATCTTCAAAGCAAGGGAATCGTCGTTCTCTTCCGGCCCTTGCTCGAGATGAACGGCGACTGGTTCTGGTGGGGCGGGCGCGACGGGAAACAGTACAGGGACCTGTGGATCTACACGTTCAACTACATGACGAAGAACAAGAACCTCCACAACCTCCTGTGGGTGTTCGCCATGAACGCGAATCTCGGCAACGTGTCGACGTATTACCCGGGCGGACAGTACGTCGACGTGGTGGGCGTCGACTACTATTCCTCGGACGGAGACTTCCCGGTCGCAGACGAGTACGATGAATTGAAGAAACTCGGCAAGCCGTTCGCCCTGACCGAGCTCGGCCAATGTGATCCTTCGGATTCGAACTGCCCTTCAAAGGACAGCCGGCAGATCATCAACTCCATCAAGCAGGAGATGCCGGACGTCGTGTATTGGAGCAACTGGAACGAGGGATGGGGGCTCGACAACCATCTCTACGTCAGGGAACTGCTTTCCGATCCGTGGGTGGTGAACCGGGGGGATATCAACCTTGCCGGGACTACACCTCCCCCCCCGACCCCTCCCGCGCCTACGGCGCCGGCCCCCCCTTCCGGGCTGAAAATACAATAACGCGCCGTCCCAAGAGAGCGAACCACCGGATTTTTCAGGAAGCGTGTCGCTTAGTGGGAAGTGATCGAGGCGTCTTCCACGAAGAGGTTGGCCACGGCCGGATCGAATAGAGTCCCCGCGCCGTTTCGCACCAGCTGGAGCGCCTCTTCGTGGCGCAGTTTCCCCCGGTGGGGCCGCTCCGACGTGATCGAGTCGTAGAATTCGGCAACGGCGAGGATCCGTCCGCCCAGGGAGATTTCATCCCCTTTCAGCCCGTAAGGGTATCCCGACCCGTCCATGTATTCATGATGCTCGAGGATGATCCGGCGCACTTCTTCCATCCCGGGCACTCCCTCCAGCATCTTGCAGCCGATGAACGGGTGTTTCCTCGCGATCTCCAATTCCTGCTCGCTCAGGCGCTGCTTCTTGCCCATGATGGTTCCCGGGATGCCGACGATGCCGATCTCGTGGAGGGATGCGGCCATGCCGAGGTTGTCCAGTCCCGCGCTTCGCAGGCCGAGTTTTTCGCCGGCCCGAAGGGACAGGCCGCTGACCCGGTGGCTGTGGCCGGAAAGGAAGGGGAACCGGAGTTCCAGCGCCCTGGCCAGGGAATTGAGGATCGAGGAGGAAAACGATTTGATGTTGTCGCGGAACGTCATCCCCTGGGACAGGATCGCGGCGATCTCGTCGGCGATCGGCTGGAAGGTGACGAGATCCTCGGGGGAGAAGGGCTGGCGGTTTTTCCGGTTCGTCAAGTGCAACGCGCCCAGCACGCGGGATTCATGGATCAGGGGGATGGAAAGGAAGGAATCGGTCCGGTATCCGTTTTTCTTCAAGGGCCCCTGTAGGGGCGAGTCGTGCTGCCCGGGAATGAGGAGCGGCGCCTTGTGCTCCACGACCCAGGAGGTGACCGCGCCGGGGGGGATCGAGGTGCCCGCCAGCATGCATTCATCGCCGTTACGGAACCCTATCGCCGCGCGGAGGATGAAATCGCCGTCCGGATCGGTGACCACGATCGATCCCCGTCCCGCGGAAACCCCCTGCATGGCCGTGAACAGGAGGATCTCCAAGAACTTGTCCATGTCCACGACGGATCGGGCGGCGTTGTAGACCTTCTGGATCGGAAGGTCGTTGGGATCGGGCTTGACCGTGAGCAGGTTTCCGATTTCCTGGAAGAGACAGACGCTGCCGCCCCCCTGGTTCTTGGCAAGGTAAAGTGCGCGGTCGGAATTCCGGATCAGCCCCACGCTGTCGAAGGAATCCGAAGGAAACGAAGCCACCCCGATGCTGGCGGAAATCCGCTCGGTCCGGGCGTCATCGATTCCCGGAAGCTGGTGCTTTCGCATGCGGTCGACCACCCGGAGGGCGAGGTCCCGGGCCCCTTCCGCGTTGCTTTCCACGATGATGATGGCGAATTCGTCTCCCCCGTACCGGCAGACGGTGTCCACCTCCCGGACCGAATCGACGAGAATGCCGGCGAATTCCTGCAGGGCGATGTCCCCCGAGGAGTGAAGGAACCGGTCGTTGTAGGATTTGAAGCCGTCCAGGTCGAGCATCAGCAGGGAGAACGATTTCCCGTTCCGCCGGGAGCGGAGGATTTCCTTTTCGAGCTGGTTGTCGAAATAGCGCCGGTTGTACAAATGGGTCAGCGGATCGAGGAACGAATAGAAGGAAAGCGACTTGACCGCCTCGCTCTGGAGGACGTGGTTCTCGGCCTGCATCGTCAGCACCCAGAGAATCTTGACCTCTACGGGCGACGGGGGTTCCGGTCCGCGCTTCCCGAAAACGAGCGCCCCGATCAGCTCCCTCTCTTTCCTCAAGGGGAAGATGAGAACCGATGCGGCGGAGAAATAGTTGCAGATCGGGAGGAACTGGGGATCCCTGGCCGGGTCGAGAAGGACCGCTTTCCCGAAATATTTCGCTATGGCCGCGGGATGGAAGGTGGACCCCGCGGGAAGTTCGACGGGCGGAATGTGCCGAACGACCACGGCCTTGAACATGTCGGAATCGCCTTCCAGCGAATAATAGCCGCAGCAATCCACCCCTCCGATATCCTCGGCGATATCGAAGATCGTCTGGAAGCCGGAATCGAGATCCTGGGGGGTGCCCAGGAGATAGCTGTTTTTCAACAGGGTATTGATCGGTCCGTCCAGGGAGGCCATTTCGGAAGCCGTGAATTCGAGGGGATAATCCACGGTACAGGGGGAGAACTCTTTGAAATCGAAAGTGTTCATCTTATCTCGTCCCTTTAGGCGCGGATAAGATAGGTATTGCAAAAGTCGAACCGTTCGTCAAGGAAATAGATCGCTTGATTATCGATACGTATCCAATGGTTAGCGGATCCAAAACCGCGGATGGAATTCCGTGATAAAACACTTTCACATTATATATCCTATTTTTGCCCAAATTGCCGGCCTGGGCGGATTGCCCTCTAACGGTGAAAAATTCGTTTTCCCAACATGGCGATGGCGATCAAGCAAATTCCCAGGAAGAGCATGACGATGGATTCGATGGCGGATGGCACTTCCATTTTTCCCTCGCTTTTTCCGGAATTCGCCTCGGCATTTCCCGGGATTCCGGCTCCATCGGCAATTCCCGTGCTCCACACGGAAGTCCCGGACTGGATATTCCTGTCCGCGGCGAGATCGCTTCCGCCGGGCACGTTTGCGTGCGCGGCCGTTGGAGAAACCGGGAGGGATGTGACGGAGGAGAACGCCGCTCCCGATAGCGCGACGATCATCGCCAGCGCGAGAACGGTCAGATGAAGACCTCGTTTGGCGTTCTTCATGGTTCAGTCCTCCGTGTCTCGTCCATACAGTTGATCAAATAATTTCCACCCACGTACATGAGCAATACTTGTGCCGCTTGATTGACGAAGGCGGAATCGTAAACGATCAATTCGATTGGATTAATTTTATCGGCCGAAATGGCGCCGTGTCCCTGGGTAATTGTTTACCACATTCCGGAAATCAATTCACCAGAAACGAAAATATTTTTATGAACGTGTGCCCAACACTGAATGAAACTCAAGGATAATTAGGAAAAAACGGTTTATATATGCGGAGTAGCGTGTTGACCGGTACGTGGTTCCAATAAGGTATAAACCTTGCTAATCACATTTCTGATGATAGAGGGAATGGATGCGGGAGCTTGAACCTTGCGTGAATCACCAAGCAATCACCGTTGCTCACATACTCGAATATTTGTAGGATACCCGCAGGATTCGCAACGCAGCCATGGAGGTCCGATAACGAGAGAACCGCTTCCAAAGGATGCCGATTAAATGAGGGAAGAGGACACATCCGCATGTCCCGCTCCGCCGAGAGAGGGTAATACAACTCCAGCCGCTCGCACCTTTGTCATACGTACCTGCCGCATTGATATAAGAATACAGAAGATCGGGCATTGATCCGGCGCAATAGCCCGGATGGAGTCATAGCTGTTCCTGATGCACGAAAAAGTTCGTACGGGAAACCGGAAACGATGTTCTATGGGCGGTAGCCTGCCCGCGGCAGGGGAGACCGATGCCCCTTCGGCCTAAAATGACCCTGCGGGAATACGCCGAGCTGTTCCTGCGCAGGAAATGGATGATCGTCTTCTCGTTCCTCTTCATCCTGTTCGCCGCCAGCGTCTACTGCGTCGTCACGCCGGAGCTCTACAAATCGAGCACCACCATCCTGATCATCCCGCAAAGCGTTCCCTCGGACTACGTCCGCTCCACGATCAGCGTCAAGGTGGAGGAGCAGCTCGCAACGATCAAGCAGCAGGTCCTGAGCCGCACGACC
>PQAK01000098.1 GCA_003105225.1 Deltaproteobacteria bacterium
ATCCGGATCGTCGTCGCGAAGGACTTCCACCGGAAGGGGATGGGGAGCGTCCTCGCCAACGAGCTGTTCCTCCACGCCCTGAAGTCGGGCCTCGAGAAGGTGGTGGCCGAGGTGATGGACGCGCAGCCCGGCGCGAAGCGGGTGTTCGAGAAGCTGGGCTTCAAGCTCGAGGCGACGTTCCGCGGGCACGTGCGCGACCAGATCGGCGTCCGGCACGACCTGCTCGTCCTGACGAAGGACCTCGAGGAGTTCTGGGCGAACATCCAGACCCACGAGTACTTCTCCTACCCCACCCGCGAGATGGAGGGCTAGATCGCTTCGAGGACCGCAAGGGCGGCCGCCGCCTCGGAGGCCGCCTTCTCGATGGCCCTCGAGGCCGGCGCATCCGGGCTCCGGGAGACGAGAGGACGGCCCTCGTCCGAGGCCTGGCGCAGCTCCATCTGGAGGGGGACCTCCCCCAGGAAGCGCAGCCCCATCTGCCGGCATGCCTCCTCCGCGCCGCCGTGCCCGAAGATCTCGCTCCTCCCGTCGCAGTGGGGACACAGGAAATAGCTCATGTTCTCGATCACGCCCAGGATGGGCACTCCCACCTTCTCGAACATCCGGACCGCCTTCTTCACGTCGATCAGCGCCAGGTCCTGCGGGGTCGTGACGACGATGGCGCCCGCCACCGGCGTCATCTGGACGAGGGAGAGCTGCACGTCCCCCGTGCCCGGCGGCAGGTCGATCACCAGGTAATCGAGCTCCCCCCACTTCGTTCCGTGGAGGAACTGCTCCAGGGCCTTGATCAGCATCGGTCCCCGCCAGATGACGGGGGAGTCGTCCTCGAGCATGAAGCCGATGGAGAGGACCTTCATCCCATCGTGTTCCGCGGGAAGGATCATCCCGTCCTCCCCCTCCAGCTGGTGCCCCTTGAGCGACAGGAGGGTCGGGACGGACGGGCCGTAGATATCGGCGTCGAGCAGCCCCACGCGGGCCCCCGCCCGCTGCAGCGCCACCGCGATGTTCACGCTCAACGTGGACTTGCCGACCCCGCCCTTGCCCGAAGCGACCGCCAGGATGTTCCGCACGCCGGGGACCGGGCGCCTCCCCTCCATCGGGTCCTTCGCGGCCCGGACGTCGGAGGAGACGCGTACGTCCACCCCGGAAACCCCGGGGATCGCCCTGACGGCCGCCTCGACCGCCGCCTGGATTTCCGCTTTCTTCGGGCAGGCGGGAGTGGTCAGGACGAGATCCAGAGAGACGGCGCCATCCGACACCGCGACGTTGCGGATCATGTTCAGGGTCACCAGGTCCTTCCCCAACTCGGGGTCCATGACGTCCGCCAGCGCCGCCAGGACGGACTCCGCCGTGACCGCCTTCGCCGCTTCCTTTTTCCCGAAAAGGCCCATTCCGATTCTCCTTGAGAAGTGTGGTCTTCCGCGCCTCCCACGCTACAGGGCCGGGACGGCTTCCTCCTTGATCCGCATCAAACCGGGTATTTTTCCTTTGGAGCGCCCGCCATGCTTCGATTATAGTCTCAACGATGTCCCCTTCCGCCCGGAAACAGATGGGCCGCGCCGCGGCGCTCATGATGGCGTCCGTTTTCTTAAGCCGTATTCTCGGGTACGCGCGCGACGCGGTCATCGCCTACCAGCACGGGGCGACCCCGGAGACCGACGCGTATTTCGCCGCGTTCACGATCCCCGATTTCCTCAACTACCTCCTTGCGGGCGGGTCCCTGTCGATCACGTTCATCCCGATCTTCTCGCGGTACCTGGCGGAGGGGAAAGAGAAAGAGGGGTTCCATTCCTTCTCCTCGATCGCCACCATCATGGGGATCGCGATGCTGTTTTTCGTGATCCTCGGGGAATTCCTCGCAGAGCGTTTGATTCCCCTGATCGCGCCCGGGTTCCCGCCGGACCAGATCGCCACCGCCGCCCGGCTGACGAGAATCGTCCTCCCCGCGCAGATCTTTTTCTACCTGGGAGGGCTTCTGATGGCCATCCAGTACGCCCGGAGCCAGTTTCTCCTTCCCGCCGCCGCCCCGCTGGTATACAACATCGGGATCATCGCGGGGGGCCTGGCCCTTGGGCCTTACGTGGGGATGGCCGGATTCGCATGGGGAGTGCTTGCCGGCTCGTTCCTGGGAAACTTCGTCATCCAGGTCTACGGGGCGCGCAGGTCGGGGCTTGAATTTTTCCCCCGGCTGGACTTCGCCGATCCCGGGTTCCGGGAGTTCGTCAGGCTCTCGATCCCGATCATGCTCGGATTCTCCCTGGTGGCCGTCGACGAGTGGATGACGAGGATCTTCGGGTCGTTCCTCCTGGCAGGGGCGATCACCTGGCTCAACAACGCCCGCCGGCTGATGCAGGTGCCCATCGGCATCCTCGGCCAGGCCTCGGGCGTGGCTTCCTTCCCGTTTCTCGCGGCGCAGGCCGCGCGCGGGGAACGGGAGGGGATGTGGAACACGCTGTCGGCGGCGCTGCGCTGGGTCTTTTTCGTCTCCTGCGCGGCCGCAGCGGTCATCGGCATCCTCTCCCGCGAAGTCGTGCTGACCGTCTTCCAGCGCGGCGCGTTCACCATCTATGACACGATGTCGACCGCGTCCGCGCTCTCCGCCTTCGCCATCGGGATCCCGTTCTGGTGCGGCCAGGCGATCGTCTCCCGGGGATTCTTCGCGCTCAAGGACACCTGGACCCCCACGCTGGTCGGCACCGCCGCATGGCTGGTGAGCCTTCCCGTCTACTACCTCCTCCGGCAGAAGATGGGCGTCTTCGGGCTGGCGCTGGCAAGCAGTTTCGGCATCTTCCTGCACGCCGTGACGCTCTACGGCATCCTCATGTGGAAGACGGTGGGGAAAAAGGGGCTTGGGCAGGTCCTCGAGTACGCGAAGATGGCGGCAGCCGGCGTGGCCGCATCCGCCGCCGGGACGTACGCCATGGGCATCTCCACGCGATGGATCTCCTGGGAAACGCTCCCCGGGGCGATTCTACGGCTGGCAGCCGGGGGACTTGCCATCGCCGCGGTCTTCTTCCTGTGCGCTCTCCTGCTGGGCAGCAGGACGGCGCGCGGGATCCGCAAGAAGCGGGACGTCCTCCACCCGCCGGAAGTTTCCGGGGGGGAAGGGACGGCCTAGATGCGCATGAACGTGCCGCCGCCGGTCAGCGCGCGGCGCAGGCTGTCCTCGTCGGCCCGGTTGAATCCCACGCGGCAGTCCCTCCGCCCGAAGACCGACTTGGTCCCTCCGACGATCCCCACGCGGGCGAGCTCGATCCTGCGCGCCTTGAGGCCGATCGCCTGTTTCCCCCACTGGCGCGCCTTGAGCACCAAGAGCCCCGCCCATACCTTCTTCGCCCTTCCGTCGCAGACCACGCCCACGATCCGGACCGGCTCCCCGCTGCCGGGCACGACGTGCCGCCGCACCTCGGAGAGCGCCTTCGCGGTCGAATGCGCGACGACGACCGCGTACCCGTTTTCCGCCGCCAACCGCTCGATCGATTCCTGGGCCGGACGCGACAGGCAGAAAGGCAACAGCAGGATTTTCCGCATATGCGGCGCCCCCCGTCTCCGCATAGAATATCCTCACATGATACCCCGATTCGGCAAACCGCGCGCCGCGTACGCGGAAGGCACCATGCATCCGGAGGGTCCTTGCTCAAGGTGTCGCCTACCGTGCCACAGGTGCGTTCCCCGGTACCGCCTGCTTCCTCGCGGGAGACTTCCTCGCAGCTACGCTCGCGACCTGCGCCCGCTCGCTGCAGGTTCCGCTCGCCGCAATCCGAACCTCGCTCCACATGCCGCTGCGATGAAGCTCCCGCTGCGTCATCCGGCGCGGGCAGGGAACGCGACCAGTGCTGTGCGCGCCCAACAACGAAGGCGCAGGCCGATGGGGGGGTGCGGCGGATGATCCAGCGGATCACCGATCGGATCTGGCTGATCGAGGGCGGCAAGGGAGGGCGGTATCCGTACTCCCACTCGCTCTATGTGCGCGACGGCGGCGGGGCGCTCTTCGACTGCGGGTCCGATCTCGAGGAAATCCTGCGCCTGAAGCGGGAAGGGGGACTGCGGGTCGTCGTGATGACCCACTACCACGAGGACCACTACTCGTTCCTGCACCTGCTCCCGGACGTGGAAGTATGGGCCTCGGAGGAGGACGCCGCCGCGCTGGAATCCTTCGACGTCCTGCTGGACCGGTATGGGGCGGCCGGCACGGAGTGGGAAGCCTTCTTCCGGAAGCTGCTGTCGGAAACGTTCTCCTACAGTCCCCGCAAGGTGGCGCGGCGCCTCGTCGACGGGGAGCGCCTGCGGTTCGGCAACACGGAAGCGGTCGCCGTGATCGCGCCCGGGCACACTCCCGGCCACCTGTGCCCCCTGTTCCCCTCGGAGGGGGTCCTGTTCCTCGCCGACTACGACCTGACCGGCTTCGGACCCTGGTACGGGGACAAGCCCGGAAACATCGAGGCGTTCCGGCGATCGGCCAACCGGCTGGCGGAGATCGGCGCCGGGGTCCACGTCGTCTCGCACATGACCCCCGTTCATCCCGGCAACATCGGCCCGAAGATGGCCGCGTATCTCTCCGTCATCGATTGCCGGGAAGCGGCCCTTCGCGCCTTCCTGGAGGCGCCGCGCACCCGGGGGGAGATCATCGGCCGCAGGATCGTCTACGGAGAAGGGCACCCCGGCCCCTGGTTCGACTACGGCGAGTGGTCGCTCCTGTCCAAGCACCTGGAAGGGATGCTCGCAAGGGGCGAAGCGGCCTTCGAAGGGGATCGTTACGTCTCGATAAGATAGCGGAAACCATCGAAACGGCAATTTCGGCAAGCCCTCCCGGCGATCGATCCACCGGCAGTATAATCTTCTCAGGAGCCGGGCATCGAGATCCGGAAACGTGGCCATGCCGTTTCCAAATCCTGCGGGGGGGTCGGGATGAAGTGGTTCCGCTTTTCCAGCTTGAGAGTACGTCTCCTCCTCATCTGTTTTCTTGTCTTCGTTCCGGCGTTCGGGATGATCTTCTACGTCTTCTCCCAGGAACACCAACGGGAACTCAAGGAGCTGAAGTCCGATGCGGTGCGGAACGCCAGCTATGTCGCGATCGACGAGGAACGCAGAATCGAGGAGACGCGAAACCTTCTCGTCCTGCTGGCACGATCCCCCGTCGTGCAGGCGCCGGAAACCAAGGCCTGCAGCGATCTGGCGGCCGACCTTCTCCGGCATATTCCGCGCTACCGGAACTTCGGCGTGATCGATCCGGCCGGGGACGTCGTCTGCAGCGCCCTTCCCCCCGCCGGCCGGATCAACGTTTCGGAACGGGACTATTTCCGACGCGCGATGGAGACGCAGGATTTCGCCGGCGGCTCCTTCCAGGTCGGGAAGATCACCCGGCGTCCCGGCATCAATTTCGCCTACCCGGTGAAGGACGGGAAGGACCGCCTGCGGGGGGCTGTCTTCGTGGCGATGGACATCGAGGAGTTCAGCCGCATCGGAAAGGAGATCGGGGAGTCTCTCCCGCCCGGCGCGACGCTCACGAAGATCGACGCGGAGGGCATCGTCCTCGGCCGCAACCCGAGGGACGAGGGGCTGACCGGGAAACCGTTCCCGGACATGACCTTGGTGGAACCGCTCCTGTCGAAGGGCGGAGGCATGGCGGCCGGAACCGGCAAGACCGGGGAGGCAATCGTATTCGCCGTGGCCAAAGTTCCGTATTCCATGATGGGCAAGGAAATATTCGTGGTCATGTCGGTTCCCGAAGGAGTCGCCTTCGCGGAAATCCATCACGCGTATTCACGATACCTGTACCTCCTGGCGGTGTGCATCGCGCTTGCCCTGTGCCTGGTGTGGTTCGGAAGCGCATACTTCATCCAACGTCCGCTGGCGGCCATCTTCCGGGCCACCGACAAGGTGGCGGGAGGGGATGCGGGGGTGCGGCTGGGACCGCCGTACGACAAGGGCGAGCTGGGTGACCTCGCGCGGGGCTTCGACAGGATGACGGAATCGATCGCGGCGAGGGGGGCCGAGCGGGAACAGGCGCGGGAAGCGCTCCTGCGCTCCGAGGAGAAGTACCGGTCGATCATCCGGAATTCGCCGCTGGGCATCTATCGAACCACGCCGGAAGGCAGGTTCCTCATGGTGAATCCTGCGCTGGTGCGCATGCTCGGGTACGACTCCGAAGAGGATCTCCTGAGGGTCCGCCTGGATACGGATGTCTTCCGTCACCCGGGGGAGCGGCGGCGGATCCTCGATACGTACGTCGACCGGGAATCCTCGGGGGTACTGGTCATCAACGTGGACTGGAAACGGAAGGACGGCAAGATCCTGCATGTCCGCGCCAGCGGAACGGCCGTGAGGAATGCGGACGGTTCCCCGGCGTATTACGAGGTGTTCGTCGAGGACGAAACCGAGCGCAGGGCGCTGGAGACGCAGTTCCTCCATTCCCAGAGGCTGGAGGCGGTCGGCCGGCTGGCGGGGGGAATCGCCCATGACTTCAACAATCTGCTGAGCGTCATCCTGGGGTATTGCGAGATCCTCGCCGGCCGGCTCGAAGGGGATGGCGAGAGCCGTTCCAAGCTGGAGGAGATCGGGAAGGCGGCGGCGCGCGCCGCCGATCTCACCCGCCAGCTCCTCGCCTTCAGCCGCAAGCAGGTCCTCAATCCGAAGGTGGTGATCCTGAACGACGTGATTGAAAACGCCAAGAACATGTTCCAGCGCCTGATCGGGGAGGACATCGAGCTCCAGTTGAACCTTTCCCCGGACAGCGGACGCGTGAGGATCGATCCGGGACAGCTCGAGCAGGTGATCATGAATCTCGTCATCAATGCGCGGGACGCCATGCCGGGAGGCGGAAAACTCGTCATCGAAACGCGCAAGATCGATTTCAGCGAGCCGCAGCATCGGCTGCACGGAGAGGTGGACATGGCGGCGGGGTCGTATGCCCTGGTGGCGCTCACCGATTCGGGCTGCGGGATGGACGAGGCCACCATGAGGAACATCTTCGAGCCGTTCTTCACCACCAAGGAAGCGGGCAAGGGCACCGGGCTGGGCTTGTCGACCGTCTACGGCATCGTCAAGCAGAGCGGGGGGTATGTCTGGCCCTACAGCGAGCCGGGAGTGGGAACCACCATGAAAATTTACCTGCCCCGAATCGAAGGGATGGCGGAAAGCGCCCCGGAACGGACAGCGGCCCTTCCCGAGCGGGGGTCCGAAACCGTGCTCGTCGTGGAGGACGACGCTTCCATCCGGGATTTGATCCGTCAATTCCTGGAGGGGTTCGGTTATCGCATCCTGACGGCCGGCGGATCCGCAGAGGCATACCGGATCGCGGCCGCCCACCCGGGCCCGATCCACCTTCTGGTCACGGACGTCATCATGCCGGGGGAAAGCGGCACCCGGCTCGCCGAACATCTCGTGCGCACGCGGCCCGAACTGAAGGTGCTTTACATATCGGGATATTCCGACGACGCCATCTCGGTTCACGGGGTGCTGAAGGCGGGAACCTACTTCCTGTCGAAGCCGTTCTCCAAGGACATGCTGGCGAACAAGGTGCGGGAGGTCCTGGCCGGCG
>PQAK01000099.1 GCA_003105225.1 Deltaproteobacteria bacterium
TGAACGTCGCCATCCTCTCGGACATCCACGCGAACTTCGACGCCCTCTCGGCGGTGGCGGCGGAGCTTGCCCGCCGCCGGCCGGACCGGATCTACCACCTCGGGGACCTCGTCGGGTACAACGCCCAGCCGGAAGAGTGCGTCCGCTGGGCGATGGCCGAACACGGCGGGAGGGATTTCCGGAAACCACGACGCCGTGGCGTGCGGCCGCGCCACGGGCCGGAACTTCCATGCCGCGGCGCGGAAGGCGGCCTTCTGGTCGCGGGACCGGATCTCCCCGGAGAGCCGCGCCTACCTTTCCGGCCTTCCCGTCCAGCGTTTCATCGAGGGGGGCGCGCTGCTCGTCCACGGAGCCCCCAGCGAGCCGGGCCGGTACGTCGATTCCGTCGAATACGCGGCCCAGGAGCTTTCGACCCTCTTCGCGGCGTCGGCGACGGGGCCGATCTTCTTCGGACATACCCACGCGGCGGGCGGGTTCGTCCGCCGGGGGGACGGCCGGGTGGAGCCGGTTCCCGCGAAGGAGTTCCGCCTCCTGCCGGGAGAGCGGGCGCTTCTCAACCCGGGGAGCGTCGGGCAGCCGAGGGACCGCAACCCGGACGCCTCCTTCCTGCTGTACGACACCGACGACGGAAAGGTGACCTGGGTCCGCGTGCCGTACGACGTCGAGGCGGCCCGGCGGAAAGTGCTCGAGGCGGGCCTCCCCCCGGAGTTCGCCGACCGTCTCCTCGACGGCGCCTGAACCGGTCCCTGCGGCGTTTCCATCGGTGTTAAAATAAGATCCATTCCGCACGGGAGGATTCCACCCGCGGCGGCCGTTGGATCAAAGGGGGTGCGCGGTGCCCCGTCCCTGGTACGAGACCATCTTCGACGAGCGGTACCCCGAACTGTTCGGACCGCTGGAGCGGGATCCCGAGGAGGAGGTATCCAGGATCGTCGACCTCCTTTCCCTGCCCCCCGGGGCCTCCGTGGTGGACCTCGGGTGCGGCCGCGGGCGCCACGCCATCCCGCTGTCCCGCCGGGGATACCGCGTCACCGGGGTGGACCTCTCCTACAAGATGCTGCGGCTGGCCTGCGAGCGGGCCGATCGGGAGGGGATCGCGGTGGAGTGGGTGCGGGAGGACATGCGGGAGTTCGTCCGCCTGGGCGCGTTCGACGCCTGCCTTTCCATGTTCACCTCGTTCGGGTTCTTCAACGACCAGGAAAACGAGAAGGTGCTCCGGAACGTCTCCGCGAGCCTGAAGGAAGGGGGTACGCTCCTCCTGGACCTGCGCAACGCGCAGAAGGGGCTCGCCGGGGAGGAGGAGGACCTGGAGAAGACGATGGGAGTCCCCGCC
Source organism: Deltaproteobacteria bacterium (assembly GCA_003105225.1). Lineage (GTDB taxonomy): Bacteria > Desulfobacterota > Deferrimicrobia > Deferrimicrobiales > Deferrimicrobiaceae > FEB-35. The sequence continues at coordinate 1,334 of PQAK01000099.1, forward strand.
GGGCGCCTGCGCCTCCACGTTCATTTCGACCGGCAAACCGGCCGGGCGCATGCGGAGCACGAGCTGACCCGCCCGGACGGGATCCGCATCTCGTCCGCCTTCGACGTCCGGATCTACTCCGAAGAGGAGCTGAACGGGATGCTGGGAAGGGCCGGGATGCACGTCACGGCGGTCTACGGATCCCTCGAAGGTTCCCTCTTCACCCCGGGCGCGGAACGGATGGTCGTGATCGCCAGGAGGGTATAAGGGAAGCGCCCCGGCCCTGGTAGGGCTCCGAGTGCTTCAGGTGCCATTCGAAATTGGCGAGGTACTTCGCCGCCAGGTCGGGATTTCCCCGGATCATCAGGATGTTTTCCGCGTTCTTCTCCTCCGCCGCCTTCGTGAAGTTGAAGCTTCCCGTGATGACGCACTCCCGGTCGATGATGATGATCTTGTTGTGGGCGATCGCGTGCTTGGCGTCGATGTAGGTGGGGATGCGGGCGTTCGTCAGAAAGGTGGACGCGGAATATTTCGCCGTCCGCTGGGACTTGTCGAGGATCACCGTCACCTTCACTCCCCGTTTCCGGGCGTCGAGCAGCGCCCTGGCGATCGGCACGGAGGTGAACGAGTACGCCTGGACCAGCACCTCGGAGCGCGCGTTCCGGATCTCCGACGCGATCGCCTCCGTCCCGCCGCCGTTGGGGGAGAAGAAGGTGCGGATGGAGGGTCCGGCGGACGGCGCCGACAGGACCGGGCACGGGGGACCGCACAGGAGGGCGAGGGCGAGGAGAAGGCAGAGGATCGAGATCCCGGCCACCGGGTTGAAGACGCTCAAGGCGTGGGCGGTGAAGTCGAGGCTTTCCCCGGCTTCCACATGGCCGGTGAGGATGGGCTGGATGAACGTGACCAGGGGAAGCTTGTTGAACACGCCGAAGGTGATGCAGAGCAGGGCCAGGATGAGGATCGGGATGACGACGGGAGCCTGGCTTTCCTTGACCTTGGGCGCGTTCGGCGCTTCCGGCCGGCGGGGTCCGAAAAACACGGAGTGGCCGGCCTTGAGGAACGAGGCCGCGGTGAAGATGGCCCCGACCCAGGCCGCGACGGCGAAAATCGCGTATCCGCTCTCGAGCGCGCCGTGAAAGACCATTTCCTTGGAGACGAACCCGTTGAGGGGCCAGACGCCCGAAATGGCCAGGGCGCAGACCGTGAATCCGGCGGCGGTCAAGGGCATGACTTTGCTCAGGCCGCCGAGCTTTTTCAATTCGGTCGTCCCGGTCCGGTGCTCGACCGAGCCGGCGCTCAGGAACAGGCCGCATTTGTACATGGCGTGGTTGATCATATGGAAGATCCCGCCGGCGATGCCGATCGGGATCGCGGTGCCGATGCCCAGAATCATGTAACCCACCTGGCTCACGGCGTGGTAGGAGAGGAGCCGCTTGAAGTCCTTCTGGATGAGGGCCATGAAAACGGCCAAAACGATGGTCGCCGCGCCGATGGTCATGAGGATGATGGCCAGGGTGGAGTTCTTCTCCAGCTGGAAAAAGTCGAGCGTGATCCGGGCCAGGAAATAGATGCCCAGGAGCTTTTCCAGAGCGGCCGGTATGAAGGCCATGACCGATACGGGAGCGTCTATGGCCGCATCCGGGATCCAGGTGTGGAAAGGCATGGCTCCGGCCTTGCCGATGGCGCCCACGACCATCAGGATGAAACTGGCGGCCGCCAGGCCCTCAGGCCTGACCGAAATCTCGGAGAGAGTCAACGTTCCCGTGATCTTCCAGAGGATGGCAACACCCAATATCATGGAAAAATCGCAGAAGCCTCCGAGAATAAAGCTCTTCACCGCTGTCCGGTTGGAGTCCTTCTTGCCGCCGATGGTGATCAGACCGTAGAGGGTCAGCAACAGTCCTTCCCAAAAGAAAATGAACGGCACAAAATTATTGGAGAGGACGGCGCCGTTGGCAAAAGCCGCGGTCAGGAAGACGTAGGCGTAGTATTCCCGCACCCGCGGGACATTCTTCATCTTAACGCTCGAATAGAGAGCGATGAGGAAGAGGAACCCGGCCAGGCCCAGCAGTATAAAAGAGCTGAAATGATAGAGACGGAGGTCGAAGTCCACTCCGTTCCCCATCCAGGCCATTTTCCAGGTCAGGTTCTTGATCGTGAAGAAGCTCCAGGCGAAATAAAGGAGGACGACCGAGGCGAGGACCGAAATGACCTCACGGACGTATTTGACTCGGGAGGGAACTAGGATGGCGATCAGGGCGATGGCCACGGGAAGGAGGATCGGCACCAGCAACATGGGAGCGGTCATTTCAACCACCAACTGATACTCGTGGTCGCCAAGTCAGCTATCTTCATGGGATAGGCCACCAAAATCCCGGCGGCGAGCGAAAGCACGGCCAGAAGGGTGACGACAAAGACCATGGATCGGGTGCCCTCGGGCGCGGGCGCTTTGGCCTCGCCCAAAAAGACCTGACTAAAGACCTTCAAAAGGTAGAACATCGTCAGGACGGCGGTGAACAGAGCGACGGCTGCCACCCCGACGGCGCCCGCCTTCACCGTTCCGACGATGACCAGGAACTTGGAGAAGAAGCCGCCGAAGGGCGGGATGCCGATGACGGAGAAAGCGCAGAAAAGGAAGGAGACCGCCGTCAGCGGCATTGTCTTGATCAAGCCGCCCATCTCGCGGATGTCCCGCTTGTGGGTGGCATGGATGACGATCCCGGCGCAAAGGAAAAGACCGGCTTTGGCCAGGCCGTGCATCAGGATAAACAGAAGGGACCCAGAGATCCCCTCCGGCGTCGCCACGCTGAACCCGAGAAAGATATAGCCGATCTGGCTGACCGTCGA
>PQAK01000100.1 GCA_003105225.1 Deltaproteobacteria bacterium
CCCGTCCCGCTCTCCCCCGTGATCAGCACGGTCGTGTCGTAATCCTTGACCTTTCCCACCATCCCGACGACCTCTCCCATGGCCGGGCTTGCAAACAGGAGGTCTTCCGGACGGAAGGTCTTCTCCACCTCGCTGCGGAGGTACTCGTTCTCTTTCCTTAAAGCTTCCCGTTCCTGCGCCTTGCGAAGCGTCAGGAGGATCTCGTCCCGCATGAACGGCTTGGAGATGTAGTCGTAGGCGCCGAGCTTCATCGCCGCGACGGCGGTCTCCACCGTGCCGAATGCCGACATCATGATCACGGTCCCCGGGATCTTGCGCGCCGTGATCTCCCGGAGCAGCTCCAATCCGCCCATCCCGGGCATCCGGATGTCGCACAGGAGGAAATCGAACCGGTCCTTCTCCAGAGTTTGCAGCGCCTCCATTCCGTTCCGGGCCTGCGTCACGAGGTACCCCTCCGAGGAAAGGATCTTTCCGAGCACGTCGCACATGCTTTCCTCGTCGTCGATCACCAGGATCCGCTCAGCCATCCGATCCCTCCTTCCGCGCATCGGCCTGCGGTTCCCCGGGGAAGGCGGGCAGGATGACGGTGAAGGTCGATCCGCTCGCCTCCGCGCTCTCCGCCCGGATCTCACCGCCGGCGCCCTCCACGATGGCGCGGGAAACCGACAGGCCAAGGCCGGTGCCCTTCCCCGGGTCCTTGGTGGTGAAAAACGGATCGAAGATGCTCTCCAGGTCTTCCCGGGGGATTCCGCAGCCCGTGTCCGAAACGGAAATCGCCACCCCCTTTTCAGGGACCGGTCCCTCCTCGCCGCGTAGAGAGACGACATCGACCCATGCCGGATCGGAGGCGCGCCTGCGGACCGCCCGCAACGGCCGCGGGACCCACGGATTCAACACGTACGTGCGCACCCGGAGGGATCCGTTGTTTCCCATCGCGTCGACGGCGTTGATCAACAGGTTCAGCAGCACCTGCTGCAGGCGGTCGGCGGCGAGCCGGGCCCTTTCCGGCTCCCCGTACTCGACGCGGACCTCGATATCCCGGAACATCCGCCGAAAGGAGAGCATCTCCATGGTTTCCCGGACGACCGCGTTTACATCGGCGTTCTCCGATTCCCCGCCTCCCGGCGCCGCCACGGACAACAGGCCGCGGACGATCCTCTCGATCTTCCGCGTCTCGCCCACGATTTTCTCCAGGCACTCGTCCTGCTCCTTCCGGGAAGGCGGGGTCGCCCGGAGGAATTCGGCATACCCGCGGATGGCCATCAACGGATTGCCCACCTCGTGCGCGACCCCCGCGGCCAGCCTTCCGACGGTGGCAAGCTTTTCCGACCGGAACATCTCCTGCTCCGCCTGGCGCGCTTTTTTTTGCGCCGACAGCATCGCTTCGACCATCCGGTTGAACGATGCGCCCAGTTGTCCCAGCTCGTTTCCCGGGGTCTCAACCGCACGCAGGAGATGGTCTCCCCCCGCGATCTTTTCGGAGACGGCCGCCAGGCGCCGGATGGGGCGCGCGACCGACCGGTCCATGAGGAAAGCGCCGAAAAGCACCATGACGACGACATCCGCCCCCACCAGGATTCCGGCGACCCCGACAAGATGCCGGGCCTCCTTCTCGATCCCGGGAGAGAAATACGTGACCCGGACCCCTTTCGCTCCCGTCATCCCCCCGGAGAGCGGCAGCGTCACGTCGACGGCGGGATGGGGGGAAAGGATCCCGGCGGACTTCTCGCCCGCCGGCTCCACCAGCGGCTGGTCCGCGGGAGGGGCCTCGGCCAGCAGCGTCACGCTTCGGATGTTGGGGGAAAACCGTGCGTCCACTCCCTTCTCCACGGCATGGCGGACGGCATACGCCACGGAGACGGCCGCCTCCATCTGGCGCCGCTCCATGGACAGCTCGATGGACTTCAGGGCAAAGACCGCCAGGAGCGAGAGGGAGGCGACCGCGATCAGCGTCAACTGGATGACGACGCCAGTCCGGATCGAGATATCCTTTTTCATCCGAGGGCGCTCCAGAAGGCCCCTCCGAGGAAGCGGGCGATCAGCGCCGCGGCGCAGAGATAGGGTCCGAAGGGGATCGCGGTCTTCAACCCTTCCGTGCCTTTCCGCATGGCGACCACTCCTCCCGCCACTCCCAGGATCGATCCGCCGAAGATGGTCAGCAGCGCCCCCTTCCATCCGAGGAAGGCGCCGATCATGGCGATCAGCTTCACGTCGCCTCCCCCCATTCCTTCCCTCCCGGTCACTTTTTCGTAGGCAAAGGCGGTTGCGTAAAGAATCCCTCCACCGAGAACCCCTCCGAGAAGGCTCCCTTTCCAGTCCCCTCCGGGCAGGAAGGAGAGGAGCAGCCCTGCCGCCAGGCCCGCAAGCGACAGCTCGTCGGGAATGATCCGGTGGTCGATGTCGATGAACGTGATCGGAACCAGGAAGGAGAACAGGACCAGGTCGCGCAGGAGGGGGAAGCCGAACCCGTCGAGATACGCCAGGATCGCATACCCCGCGCCGGTCAGCGCCTCCACGCCCGGGTACCGGAGGGAGATCCGGCCGCCGCACCCGCTGCACCGCCCCCGGAGAAACAGGTAGCTGAGGAGCGGAACGTTCTCCCATGGAGGAATGCTCCGGCCGCAGGAAGGGCATCGGGAGCCGGGCCGCACGATCGACTCCTCGCGGGGAAGGCGATGGATGAGCACATTGAAAAAGCTGCCCATGCACGACCCGACGAGAAAGGAACCGATGAGGAGGAGGGGCGTGCCGGGGTACCCGTTCCCGGGCGTCACTTGAAATCCTTGCGGGAAAAGAGGATGCACGCCAGGAGAAGCACGGCGGCGCCGTACAGGAAAAGGTAGCCTGCCGCGAGCACCGGCAAGGCAAGCGATCGCGCCCCTCCGTAGGCGACCTCGTTCTTCCAGTTGAAGTTCTCCAGGTTCGGCAGGAGATAGAAGAGCGCCTTGCTCCCCCACCGCACCGCCGCCGCCTGCGACCGCTCCCCCAGGACGTGGAGGTAGTTCGTCAGGTGCCCGACAAGAAACAGGGAGAGCGTGAATATGGCGCTAAGGACCGGCGTGGTGAAAGTCGAGAAGAGGGTGGCCAGGCAGGTAAGCAGAACCAGCTCCATGTAGATCCCCGTAGACGCCACGAAGATGCCGGGTTCCGCCCTCCCGCCGTACTGGTACGCCAGGTGAACGAGGAACAGCACCGCCGCCATCGCCAGCGTCGTGAGCGCCAGGGTGATGCTCAGGCCGAGCGTCTTTCCGAAGATGAACTCGAAGCGCCGCACCGGCTTGGAGAGGATGAGGTAGATGGTCTTCCGGTCCACCTCGTTGCTGACCAGGGTGATCCCGAGGAAGACCGCCATGATGACCCCGAAGACGTGGATGCTGGCCAGCCCCACGTCGGCGATGATCCGCGTGAAATCCCCGACGGAGAGGTCGGCCAGGAAGAAGGTCATGCCGATGACGAAGAGGGCGAAGGCGAGGATCGCGTAGAGGATCTTGTTCCGGATCGTCTCCCGGAAGGTGTTGGCGGCGATGGAGAGGATCCTGCGGAGCATGTCAGGCCCCCTCCCCTTCCGCGCCGGCGCCCCCCACCCGCTCCAGGAAGATCTCCTCGAGCCCCTTCTTCACCGGCACGCAGGAAAGCACCGAGCATCCCTCCCGCAGGAGGCCCGCCATCCAACGGTTGGCCTCTTCGGTCCGCGGCGACCTCAAGACGAAGAGGTCCCCCTGCCCAAACCCTGCGTCCTCGGGGATCCCCGCCGCCGCAAGGCTGGCCGGAGCAGGGATCGGCGAGACGATCAGCTCGATATAGAGGGTTTCGGCGCCGATCAGATCTTCCACACGCCCTTCCGCCACTTTACGCCCCTTGTGCAGCATGATGACCCGGTCGCACAGGGCTTCCACGTCGGAGATGATGTGGGAGCTGAAAAACACCGTCTTGCCCGCCGTCTTGAGTTCCCGGATCAGGTTGCGTACCTCCATCCTCCCCATGGGGTCCAGGCCCGACATCGGCTCGTCCAGGATCACGAACTCCGGATCGTGCAGCAGGGCCTGCGCGAGTCCCAGCCGCTGCATCATCCCCTT
>PQAK01000101.1:0-10937 GCA_003105225.1 Deltaproteobacteria bacterium
TACGTCAACGTCATCGTCGCCGGGAAGCAGCCCGCCCCCCAGTGGCTCTCCATGGACGCGGCGATCCATCACTGCACGACGGGGATCGGGATCTGGGAGTGGGCGAGCAACGACCGCGGGGGCGAACCCGACGTCGTGATGGCCTGCGCGGGAGACGTCCCGACGCTCGAGACCCTCGCCGCGGTGTCGCTCCTGCGCCGGACGGCGCCCGGGCTCAAGATCCGGGTCGTCAACGTGGTGGACCTCATGAGCCTCCAGCCGCCGCGCGAGCATCCCCAYGGCCTYCCCGACCGGGAGTTCGACGCGATCTTCACGAAGGACCGGCCGATCATCTTCGCCTACCACGGATACCCGTGGCTCATCCACCGGCTGACGTACCGGAGGACGAACCACGGGAACCTCCACGTCCGCGGCTACAAGGAGGAAGGGACGACGACGACGCCCTTCGACATGGTGGTCCTGAACGACCTCGACCGGTTCCACCTCGTGGGCGACGTGATCGACCGGGTCCCGGCGCTGGCGGCGAAGGCGGCGTACGCCAAGCAGGAGCTCCGGGACCGCCTCCTGGAGCACAAGCATTACATCCACGAGCACGGGGAGGACATGCCGGAGATCCGCGACTGGAAATGGGAGCCGTGAGCGTTCTCGTTCTCAACGCGGGTTCGAGCACCCTCAAGTTCTCCCTCTTCTCCGGCCGCTCCACGGAAGTTGCGGCGGACGGGACCGTCTTGCACCCCCCGGCGGACGCGGTGCCCGCGATCCTCGCCTCGATCCGTGATCCGCTCTCCGCCGACCCGGTCGAGGCCGTCGGCCACCGGGTGGTGCACGGCGGACGCGCCTTCACGGAAACCGTCACGATCGACGACAAGGTGATCGCGGAGATCGCCCGTCTCTCGGAGCTTGCCCCCCTGCACAACCCGCCAGCCCTTGCGGCGATCGGCGCGGCGCGAAAGGCGATCCCCGGCGTCCCCCAGGTCGCCGTCTTCGACACGGCCTTCTTCGCGGACCTGCCACCCGACCGCCACGTCTATCCGCTGCCGTACGAGTGGTACGCGGAGGGGGGGGTGCGGCGTTTCGGGTTCCACGGGATCAGCCACACCTATTGCGCCGGACGGGCGGCGGAATTCCTCGGCCGTCCGCCGGAGGGATTCCGCGCCGTCACCTGCCACCTGGGAAACGGCTGCTCGGCCACGGCRACGCTCGGCGGGAAAGCGGTCGCCACAACGATGGGGTTCACGCCGCTGGAGGGTCTCATGATGGGCAGCCGCGCGGGATCGGTCGACCCCGGAATCCTGCTCCATGCGATGGAACGGATGGGCCTCTCTCCGCAGGAACTGGCCGAGATCCTGCAACGGCGCAGCGGCCTGTGGGGCGTGTCGGGGATCTCGTCCGATTTCCGCGCGGTCCACGAGGCGGCGAAGGCGGGAAGCGAACGGGCGGGGCTGGCCCTTGCGATCTACGCCCACTCCGTCAGGGCCGCGATCGGCGCCCTGGCCGTCGCGCTGGGGGGCGTGGACGCCCTCGTCTTCACGGCCGGGGTTGGGGAGAACGCGGCGGATCTGCGGCAGGAGGTCTGCCGGGGGCTTGCGTGCCTGGGGCTTCGCCTCGATCCCGAACGCAACCGGACGCTGCGCACGGACGCGGATCTCGCCACGGATGACTCTCCCGGCCGGATTCTCATCCTGCGCACGCGGGAGGACCTCCACATCGCCCGCGAGGCGCTTCGGGTATCCGGCGGGGGCGGATAACCTCCGAAACGTTCCCCGAGGTTCCCCGTCACGGCGAAACCGTCCCGCCCGATTCATCGATGAAAGGCGGGCTCTGATCAATACCCGTCGTGCCTCCCGGGCTCGTGCCTCTCGTGCTCGTCTCTCTCTCCCCTTCCCCTGTCATCCCCCCGGTGCTTGAACCGGACTTCCTTCGGGTACCGGTCCCTGGGCAGATCCGACCACGGCCCTCCCCTCGAGCGGGAGTAATACCAATGGTCGCCCCGGTAGTGATAGTAATAGCCGCTGTGGTAGTAGTAGGGCTCTTCCTCCAGGATCACGAGCGACGGAAGCGCCGGCACGATAACGGCTTCTCCGTGGTATCCGGTCGTCACCGCGCAAGCCGGAAGCATAAGCATTGAAGCCAGGATGACCAGCGATAACTTTTTCATCCTTACCTCCTTGCCGGTTTTTCGATGGATGTTCGATGCAGACGTCAGTTCTTCCTGCGAAGCAGAAGGAGAACCGTGCCGGCGGCGATCGCGCCGGCGCCTGCCCAGGCGGGGATGGCGACCCTTCGCTTTTCCTGGAACGTCATCTCGAGCGGACCCAGCTTGGCGTCGTGGGACTCCTTGGTGTAGCTGAATCCGCCGTACACCAGCCCCAGTGTGCCGGCCACGATCAGGATGACCGCCGCGATCTTCATTCGGTCCATCGGTGCCGTTCTCCGCGCATCATTCCCTTAAGAGAACCGCCGAATCGGAAAAGTTCCCGGCGCGGGCAATCGGCCGGCGCTTCTATTCGGCCGACCCGGGCAGGACCGCTTCCCCGGCCGCATGGGCGATGTTGCGCAGGATCTTCCATTCCTCTTCGATCAGCTTCCTGGCCGAGGTCCACGGGCTCGCCTCGATCGCCTTGGGCGCCCGCCGGGTGACGGCCAGGGATTCGTAGAGGGCGAGGAGCTTCGCCGCCATCCGGGGCATGGAAACCCCGGAAGCAGTGCGGGCGGCGCCTGCCGCCAGGCGCCTCCGCTCCCCCGGCTCCCTGTCCGCAATCCATTGGAGGGCCTCCACGAACGCGCGTCCCTCCGCCCGCGGGACGAGCCGGCCGTTCTCCCGGTCGCGCACCACCTCGCGCGCACCCGGCGCATCGACGGCCACCACGGGCACCCCCGCGGCCATCGATTCCGCAAGCACCATCCCCTGGGTCTCCGTCAGGGACGCGAATGCGAAGACGTCCATCGCCTTGTAGGCGGCCGCCAGCTCCCGGTGCTCCAGGACTCCCGCCGTGTGGATGCGGCCGGAGAGACCGCTCGCATCGAAGGCCGCAAGCATCGCACGCTTCGACGGCCCTTCCCCGACCAGCAAGAACCGGGCGTTCGCGTTCCGCGACAGGAAGGCGGCCACGGCCTCGGCGAGAAACTCCATGTTCTTTTCGGGCGCCAGCCGCCCCACGTGACCGACGACGAAGGCATCCTCCGGTATCCCCGACCGCCGCCGGCAGTCTCCGCCGCCACCCGATTCGAAAACCCGGAGGTCCACGCCGGTGGGGATGACCTCGATGCGGACGCCCACGCCCCGGCGGGAGAGCAGTTCCGCCACGGTCTCGCTCGGTGCGACGACCGCGTCGCAGAGGTTGCAGTACCCCGTTGCCAGGTCCACGACGAATCGCTTGAGCTTGGGGGAATCGCCGGGGACGTAGTGGGTGTACTCCTCGTACATCGTGTGGTGGGTGAAGACCGCGGGCACCTCCCGGGAAGCGGCCACCCGGAGCGCCGTATCGCCCAGCAGAAAGGGATGGTGGGAATGGACGATCTCCGGGGAGAAGGTCTTCAGGGCGGAGGCGATCCTCCCGGTGATCGGCATGGGAACGGCGAAGTCGCTGCCGTTGAAGTTCTGCACGGCCGGCACGCGGATCACGTCCTCTTCCCGTTCGGGAGCCCCCTCGAAGGATGGGGCCACGACGAGGACGCGGTGGCCGATGCGGCGGATCTCGTCGGTGAATCCGCGGACGCTCTTCGCGACACCGCCCACGTGGGGGGTGAAGACGTTCGTTACCATCAGGATGTTCACGATATCCCCTCCCGGGTGAAAAGGATCGAACGGTCTCCGGGACGTGCCGCGACCGGATCGAACCCCGGCAGCCTCACCTCGATCGGAGGGGGGAGCCCCCTCCAGGATCCGTTCCATTGCACTTCCACCTCTTCCCTCCGGGGCAGGACCGCAACGCTCACCTCGCCGAAGGAAGAGGGGGCGGGTCCGAACGAGATCTCCGCTCCCGGTTCCAGCCACTCCGGAAGGATCCCCGACGCCAGGATCAGGCCATCCCCCTCCTCCCGGAGAAACCCGTTCCGGAGCATGAGGACCCACTCCGCGGAGGCCCAGACGTGGTGGCCGTCGCCCATGCACCCTCCCCCGGTTCTCGGGTGCACCGCTTCGGGCCACTGACCCGTGGGGGAGGCAAGATCGGCCACGGTCCGGACCAGGCCGCTCGCCCGCGGATCGCCGGCCCGGAGCAGTACCTGGGCCAGGTGCAGGGTCAGGTACGGGTTCATCCCCGAGTGGATGATGTCCTGGTAAAAGCCCCCGTTCACGAGACAGCGGGCAAGAAGGAACTCCGCCGTATCGAGAAGGCGCGCATCCCTCTGCCCAAAGAGCTTCAGCGGATAACCCGCGGCCAGGGATCCCACCGCGCCCGAGTCCAGCCGCCGGGTCGGAGAAGCCGGCATCGCGGGTCGTCCCAGGCGAAGGGCAACCCGGGCAAGGCTCCTTTCGACGGTTTCCTGGAACCGGTCCGCTTCTTCCCGGAATCCGGATGCCGCCCTCTCCTCCGCCAGCGATTCGAGGAGGCCGGCCGCGGCGCGAAGGCCCGCCACCCCCCAGAAATCGTCCCAGTAGTAATAATCGTTGGGTCCCAGGTGCTCCGCGCTGAACCCGGGAGGGAGAAGCCCCCCGTACCTCTCATCCTGCCCCGCGGGCAGCCGGTTCCTCGAAATCCAGAGGGCGCCCCGTTCGATGGCCCGCCTCCACTCCGGTTTCGGCCCTCGGCCGGTGAGCTCGCAGTAGCGCGACAGGATCCACAGGGCTTCGCCGTTGGAGTCCCATTCCCCTTCCTGCGAATGGAAAAGACCGGTATGGGTCTGCCGTCCGGGGAAGGTGTCCAGGACCCTTTCCGCCCGGTCCGCAAGCCCCGCGCACATCAGCGCGTGGAGAATGAACGCGGCGTCCCGGAACCAGAACCTCTTGTAGGTGTACGGGCCCGGGTAGACGTCCCCGGGGGAATGGAGCACGAGGCTCCGGACGGCGGCATCGAAGAGGAACTGCATCCTCTTCTCCGGGAGCCGCAGGATCGACGTGCCCGCAAGGGCCCGCTTCCAGCCCGCCCCCTCGTTACCATGGATCCGCCTCGGGGATTCCGGTTCCAGGGGAACGTTCACCAGAACCTGTCTTGCCGCGTTTCCGTCGATCGCGTAGAGGGCGGCCGCGGTAGCCATCCCCACCTTGCAGCGGATCCCCGCGCGGTCATCCGTCTCGAAGAGACGGGTATGGATGTCCCCGGAATGGTAATCCGAGAAACCGTAACGGTCGGCGGGCGGGTCGAAGGCCACCACCTGGTGCCGCCCCACCCTCCAGCAGGCGGACCCGCGGTCCAGGCGGACCTCCTCCACGAAGCTCACGCCTTCCGGATTGTACGGCCGCAGCGCCACCACGAGAACCGCCTCGCCCCCGCTCCGGGCCGTCAGGGAGAGCCTGCATGCGGGAAGTCCCCCCTTTTCGTCCACCTCGGCGCGCGACAGGAGTTCCATGCCGTTCCACGCACTGCGGGTCACCACCGCCACGCCGTCGTCAAGGTCCAGGCTTTGGCCGGCATCGTCGAGCCGGGACGGCACGAGGCGGCGCCCGTCCCTGGCCACGACCCATGCATCCAGGGACCAGCCGTCCCAGAACGGGGTGACAAGACCCCTCGGGTCCACAATGGGGAGCTCCTTGCAGCCGGGGACTCCCACAGCGGTCCAATTGCGATGGGTAAGATTGACATGGGTGATGGAGAACGCCCGCGGGATGAACGACTCGTCGGTCGGATCGTACTGCCGCTCCACCCAGAAAGGCCAGATCCAGTCGAGGTTGTGCTGGATGGCGCCGGTGTTCAGCAGACCCCTCGAGTGGAAGACCAGCCCCGCGCGGATCAGTTCGAGCGGCACCTTTCCCTCGAGCGGCTGGGCGAAGCCCTCCAGGCGGGACAGGATCTTCCACGGATCGATAAGCCCCCGCGCGCGCGCGGCCCGACTGACGAGGAGTTTCCAGGGAAACCATCGCAGCCACATGTCACACCCCTGTCCTTTCCCGTTTTCCCGGTATCCCGACCGCCTTCCTTAAGATTTACCGGCCGGCGGCAGAGTTACAGGAAAATACGCCGATACTTCCCCGCAATCCGGCCGCGCCGGGGCCTCTTGAGAACTTCCGGATTTCCCGGTACGATTGCCAATGCCCCCCATCCAGGGACGTGCCGGTCATGCGATGAAACTGATCCATTTCCATAGGAATCCCGCCCTCTCCGAGACGAAGCGGGAAGGCCTTCTCTCCTTTGCCAGGAAGCACGTCTCCCCGCGCATCGCGAGGATCGAGACGGAATACTGCTTCAACGTGGAGGCGAGGGCGCCGTTGAGCGAGGAGGAGACCGAAACGCTGCGGTGGCTCCTGGCGGAGACGTTCGAACCGGACCGTTTCGCTCCCGTGTCGTTCCTTGCGCCGGACCGGGTCCTCGAAGTGGGCCCCCGGATGAACTTCACCACGGCGTGGTCGACGAACGCGGTATCGGTCTGCCATGCCTGCGGCCTCGAGAAAATCCTGCGGATCGAGCGTTCGAGGCGATACCGGCTGATCCCGGGGCAGGGAACCGGCCGGATCGAATCCTTCCTGCCGGAAATCCACGACCGGATGACCGAGTGCCCCTACCCCGCCCCCCTGTCCACCTTCGAAACGGGGATCCTCCCGGTACCCGTCCGTACGGTCCCCCTGATCGAGGAGGGGATCCCGGCGCTCAAAAAGATCAACGCCGCCCTGGGGCTGGGGCTGGACGACTGGGACCTCGCTTATTACCACGATCTCTTCGTCAAGGATCTGAAGCGCAATCCGACCGACGTCGAGTGCTTCGACCTTTCGCAGTCCAACAGCGAGCATTCCCGCCACTGGTTCTTCCGGGGAAGGCTCATCGTCGACGGGATGGAGATTCCGGAAACCCTCATGCGGATCGTCAAGGACCCCCTCAAGGCGAACCCGGGGAACAGCGTGATCGCCTTCAAGGACAACTCCAGCGCGATCCGGGGGTACCGGGTCCGTACGATTCTTCCCGAACGCCCGGGAGCGTCCTCGCGGATGGCGGAGGCCTCCCCCGTCCATCACCTCATTTTCACGGCGGAGACGCACAACTTCCCCAGCGGCGTCGCCCCCTTCCCCGGGGCGGAAACGGGAACGGGGGGAAGGATCCGGGACGTCCAGGCCACCGGGCGGGGAGGACTTGTCGTGGCGGGGACGGCCGCGTACTGCGTCGGCAACTTGAGGATCCCCGGCTACCGGCTCCCCTGGGAAGACCCGGCATTCGAATACCCGGGGAATCTCGCCTCCCCCCTGAAGATCGAGATCGAGGCCTCGAACGGCGCCTCCGATTACGGGAACAAGTTCGGCGAGCCGGTGATTCAGGGATTCACGCGCGCGTTCGGACTTCGGCTCCCGGACGGGGAGCGCAGGGAGTGGATCAAGCCGATCATGTTCACGGGGGGGATCGGGCAGATGGACGCCCGGCACGTGGAAAAGGGAGCGCCGGAGCCCGGGATGCTCGTCACGAAGATCGGGGGCCCCGCGTACCGGATCGGCATGGGAGGAGGGGCCGCCTCCAGCATGATCCAGGGGGAAAACGTCGCGGAGCTGGACTTCAACGCCGTCCAGCGCGGCGACGCCGAGATGGAGCAGAAGGTGAACCGCGTGATCCGGGCCTGCGTCGAGATGGGGGACGGCAACCCGATCGTCAGCATCCACGACCAGGGGGCGGGGGGAAACTGCAACGTCGTCAAGGAGATCATCTATCCCGCCGGGGCGAGGATCGAGATCCGGAAGATCCTTTCCGGGGACGACACATTGTCCGTGCTGGAGCTGTGGGGGGCCGAGTACCAGGAGCAGAACGCGCTGCTGATCCGTCCCGAAAGCGCCGGCCGGTTCGAGGCGATCTGCCGCAGGGAGAAGGTCCCCTGCGCCTTCATCGGGCGGATCACCGGGGACGGCCGGATCGTCCTGTCCGACGAGGCCGACGGGAGCACGCCGGTCGACCTCGACCTGGAAAAGGTCCTGGGCGACATGCCTCAAAAGACGTTCCGGCTCGAACGGATCCCCCCCTCGCTTTCCCCCCTGAAGCTTCCCCGGAACGCGAGCGTGCGCGGCGCGCTGGACCGGGTCCTGCGGCTTGTCTCCGTCGGATCGAAGCGGTTCCTCACGAACAAGGTCGACCGCTGCGTCACGGGGCTCGTCGCCCGCCAGCAGTGCGCGGGGCCGCTGCACCTGCCCGTATCGGACGTCGCCGTCATCGCCCAGAGCCATTTCGGGAAAACCGGGGCGGCGATTTCGATCGGAGAGCAGCCGGTGAAGACCCTGATCGACCCCGCGGCGATGGCGCGGCTCACCGCGGCCGAGGCGTTGACCAACCTCGTGTGGGCGAAGATCAGCCGACTGGAAGACGTCAAATGCTCCGGGAACTGGATGTGGGCCGCGAAGCTCCCCGGGGAAGGCGCAAGGCTCTACGACGCGGCGGCCGCGCTGCGGGAGATCCTGATCGCGCTCGGCGTCGCGATCGACGGGGGGAAGGACAGCCTTTCCATGGCGGCCATGGTCGGCTCCGGGGAGTCGGCGGAGACGGTCAAATCCCCGGGGACGCTGGTGCTCTCGGCATACGCCCCCTGCCCGGACATCACGAAGGTGATCACGCCCGACATCAAGCAGCCGGGAAGGAGCCGGCTCCTGTTCATCGACCCGGCCGGAGGCAGGAACCGGCTCGGCGGATCCGCGCTCGCCCAGGTGTACGGCCAGGTGGGAGACGCGTCTCCCGACGTGGACGACCCGCAGCGGCTCAAGCGGTCGTTCAACGCCGTCCAGGGACTGATCGCGAAGGGGCTCCTCCTTTCCGGGCACGACCGCAGCGACGGGGGGCTCATCACCACGCTGCTGGAGATGGCGTTCGCGGGCAACTGCGGCCTGGAGATCGGCGCGGACGGGAAGGACCCCTTCCCCTTCCTGTTCTCCGAGGAGCCCGGTCTCGTCATCGAGTATCTTCCCGGGGATGAAAAGGAGATCGCCTCGCGGCTTGCGAAGGCCAGGGTCCCGTACCGGATCCTGGGGCGGCCGACCGTGTCCGGGAGGATCCAGGTCAAGCTCGGCGGGAGGACCGTCCTTTCCGAGGACATGCGCATCCTCCGCGAAACCTGGGAGGAGACGAGCCACCGCCTGGAGCGGCTCCAGGCCAACCCGAAATGCGCCGCCCAGGAGAAGAAAAACATCTTCGACCGCCGGGGACCGTCTTATCGGCTTGCCTTCACTCCGCGGCCCGCCTCCGCCGCCCTCCTTCGCAAAAGGAAAAAGCCCGCCGTCGCCGTGATCCGGGAGGAGGGAAGCAACAGCGACCGGGAGATGGCATCGGCGTTCCACCAGGCGGGATTCGACGCGTGGGACGTGACGATGACCGATCTCCTCGGCGGGAGCGCCGACCTGGACCGGTTCCGGGGGATGGCCTTCGTGGGGGGATTCAGCTACGCCGACGTCCTCGACTCCGCCAAGGGATGGGCGGGGGTGATCCGGTTCAACAAGGACCTGTTCGAGCGGTTCCGGCGGTTCTACGAGCGGCCGGACACGTTTTCGCTCGGGGTATGCAACGGATGCCAGCTCATGGCGCTGCTCGGATGGATCCCCTGGAGGGGGATCGAGGACCGGCGCCAGCCGAGGTTCATCCACAACCTTTCGGGACGGTTCGAGTCCCGGTTCGCCGCCGTCCGGATCCACGAAAGCCCGTCCATCCTGCTCCGGGGAATGGAAGGGTCCACGCTGGGAATCTGGGTCGCCCACGGGGAAGGAAGGGCGCATTTCCCGGACAAGGAAATTTTAAGGAAGGTCGAGTCCGGGGCGCTCGCACCGATCCGGTACGTCGACGACCGGGGGGAGACCACGATGCAGTACCCGTTCAACCCGAACGGGTCGGCCAACGGGATCGCGGCGCTGTGCTCCCCCGACGGACGCCACCTGGCGATCATGCCCCACCCCGAGCGGACCTTCCTCAAATGGCAGTGGCCCCATCTGCCTGCGGCCTGGAAAAGGGACCTCAAGACCTCCCCGTGGCTGCAGCTGTTCCTGAACGCGCGGCAGTGGTGCGAGAAGGCCTGATGGGAGCCGCCGGGCGCCGCACGGGGAAGGTCGCTTCGGGCCTCGACGTCCTCGTCGAGAAGCGTTTCGCTCCCCTGCGGGGACTTGCGGTCGGGCTCATCTGCAACCCCACGTCGGTGGACCGGCGGCTGCGCCATGCCGCGGACCTGTTCCACGAGGCGCGGGGCGTCCGGCTCGCCGCCCTCTTCGGCCCGGAACACGGCGTCCGCGGCGACATCCAGTACATGACCGCCGTGGGGAGCGGGCGCGACCGGCGGACCGGGGTCCCCGTCCACTCGCTCTACGGCGGCAGCGCCGAATCCCTTCGGCCCTCCCCCCGGATGCTGGGCGGACTCGATGCGCTGGTCTTCGATATCCAGGATGTCGGGGCGCGCTACTACACGTACCAGGCGACCATGCTCTACTGCATGGAGGCCGCGGCCCGGGCAAAGCTCGCCTTCTTCGTCCTGGACCGGCCGAACCCCATCGGCGGGCGCGCCGTGGAGGGGCCCGCGCTGCGCCCCGGCTTTGGGAGTTTCTGCGGCGTGCACGACGTGGCGGTCCGCCACGGCATGACCGTCGGCGAGCTGGCCGGGATGTACCGGGAGGAGCGGGACCTCGACCTGTCGCTGTCGGTGATTCCCTGCCGCGGCTGGCGGAGACGCATGTACCAGCGCGACACCGGGCTGCCGTGGGTCTTTCCATCGCCCAACATGCCGACGCCGGAGACGGCGCTCGTCTATCCCGGGATGTGCCTTCTCGAGGGAACGAACGTGAGCGAGGGCCGCGGCACCACGCGGCCGTTCGAGTTGTTCGGGGCGCCGTGGCTCGA